>NZ_JBNPLX010000015.1:0-86911 GCF_050313695.1 Bariatricus sp. SGI.161 | reverse complement strand
AAATATTCTTTGATCTGTTCCAGAATAATATCCATTAATCGTGTTCTTGCTTCAATGCTTGCCCATGCGACATGTGGAGTGATAAACAGTTTTTTACTGTCCTTGATAGCAAGAAGCGGATTATCGGGACTCATCGGTTCTACACATAATACATCCAGACCTGCAGCAGCAATCTCTTTGCAGTTCAGTGCATCTGCCAGAGCTTGCTCGACGACGATAGGTCCTCGACCGAGATTCAAAAATATGCAGGTTGATTTCATCTTGTGGAACGCTGCACCGTCCATCAGATTCTCTGTATATTGATTCAATGGGGCATGGACGGAGATGATATCAGAGGTCATCAGTAAGGTGTCCATGTCTACCTGATGATAACCGTCTTGTGGAGCACTTCCAGATGGAGATGCGTAGATGATATGACAACCAAATGCTTCAGCAATGGAGGCAACTCGTCTGCCGATATTGCCCAGTCCGATAATACCCCAGGTCTTTCCTTTTAATTCATAAAAATGTTCGGCAAAATGTGTAAAAATCGTATCATTTACATAGTGTCCTTTTTTTACATAGTCATCATAATAGCGCAATTTCTCTAATAAGTAGAAAAGCATGGCAAAAGTATGCTGCGCAACAGATTCTGTGGAATATCCAGCTACATTACGCCAGGCAATGCCGCGACTGTCCAGATAATCTTTATCCAGGTTGTTAGTTCCTGTTGCAGTTACACAGACAAGTTTCAGGTTTTTTGCCTGTCCAATCGTAGTTTCGTTAATCTGAACTTTATTGACAACAAGAACATCAGCATCAGTGACTCTGGCAGGTACCTCATCAGAAGTAGAAAAAGCGTACTTTACAACTTCTCCCAGTTGGTCGTAGCCAGACAGATCAATATCATCTCCGATTGTTTTGGCGTCTAGAAATACAATCTTCATACATGTGCCTCCTTTTAATATTATTGGTAATTTGAGCTCGTTGTAAAAATGAGCATGAAAAAAGCGGGTGATGGGAATCGAACCCACGTATCCAGCTTGGAAGGCTGGTGTTCTACCATTGAACTACACCCGCATGTTGTTATAAATATCGGGGTGACAGGATTCGAACCTGCGACCTCCTGGTCCCAAACCAGGCGCTCTAGCCAAGCTGAGCCACACCCCGATGAAATTGTTAATTAAAATCACTCTCGTGAACGAGTTATATAATACCATCTTTTTTGAAAAAAGGCAAGAGGAAATTATCAAAGAATGTTAAAAATTTTTCAAAATTTTTTCTGGGACGGATTAAGAATTCTTTAAGTTGTCACATAACCACGGGTGGAGTATAATTACTGTCATGAAGTTTTGCAAACTGAGATTATGTCATCGGACATAGTTATGATATAGATTCATTGAATGATTTAGATCAACGAGAGGATGAGTAACTAGATGTACCAGCAAAAAAGAAGAAAGAAATATTCTAAACGCAAGCAACAAGTAAGGCGTCAATTGCTAGTGATAACGGGAGTCTTGTTAATGATTATCGTGGCTCTGGTAAGCTGCCAGATCCAAAGACATAAAAAAGAAGCAGAAGTAAAGGAAACCACGAAGATTACACAACAAGAAAAAGAAGAGAAGGAGACTGTAGAAACAGAAGCCCAGAGATTGGAGCGTGTAAAAAGGGAAGCCAAGGAAAATGGATATCCGGAAGGTGTCATCGATCTTCTGGGCAAGAATAAAGAAACGATTGATTTTGTAGAGGATTATGGCGAGAAAAAGGATGACCCCAGTGCTGATACCATAGGGAATGATCTGGAAGCAGGAGAGATTCCACAACTGATCCAATGGGATGAACGTTGGGGATATGCACCTTATGGAACAAGTATCGTGGCCGTCAGCGGCTGTGGACCTACTTGTCTTTCCATGGTAGCGGCAGGACTTAATGAAGACCCGTCGATTACGCCTGCCAAAGTGGCGGCATATGGTACGGAGAATTCTTATGTAGATGAGAATAATGATACTTACTGGAAATTCATGAGTGAGGCCGGAGCAAACTGGAATCTGTCCTGCTACGAGGGGTTGCTTTCGGAAGAACAGGTGAGCGCAGAACTAACAGCCGGACATCCAATTATCTGCAGTGTAGGGCCAGGAGATTTTACGAAAATTGGGCATTTCATCGTGTTAACGGGGTATGAAAGTGGAAATGTTACGGTCAATGACCCGTTTAGCCAGAAAAACAGTGATAAGACTTGGGTATATGCAGAGATTGCAGACCAGATAAAAGCAATGTGGATTTATTCTTTGAAGGAATAGATTCACATGATTTCCAAAAAAACTGAAAATATTAGCACTCAACACTTGACAGTGCTAACAAAAAGCGTTATTGTTATATTGTAAATAGAACAATAACGCTTTTTATATAGGAGGTTGTCAGTATGAATATTAATAAATTTACGCAAAAATCATTACAGGCTGTTCAAGGCTGTGAACGTGTGGCATTGGATTATGGCAACCAGGAGATTGCACAGGAACATCTGCTCTACGCATTGCTGACGCAGGATGACAGTCTGATTCTCAAGCTGATTGAGAAGATGGGACTCGATAAAAGCAGCATGATCAACCGGGTGGAAGAAGCACTCAGGAAGCGCCCGAAGGTTCAAGGCGGACAGCAGTATGTAGGACAGGATCTGAACAATGCACTGGTTCATGCGGAAGATGAGGCAAAGCAGATGGGAGATGAATATGTTTCTGTTGAACATCTGTTTTTGTCCATTATGAAGTATGCAAGCAAAGAGATGAAGACGATTTTCCGGGAGATGGGAATCAGCAGGGAAGGATTCCTGCAGGCATTATCTACAGTCAGAGGCAATCAGCGCGTGACCAGCGATAATCCAGAGGATACGTATGACACTCTGAATAAATATGGTTCTGACCTTGTAGAACGTGCCAGAGAGCAGAAGATGGATCCAGTCATTGGACGTGATTCCGAGATCCGTAATGTGATTCGTATTCTGTCTCGTAAAACGAAGAATAATCCGGTTTTGATCGGAGAACCGGGAGTAGGTAAGACGGCAGTAGTTGAAGGCCTTGCTCAGCGTATTGTGCGTGGAGATGTACCGGAAGGCTTGAAGGATAAGACCATATTCTCACTGGATATGGGTGCGCTGGTAGCAGGTGCGAAATATCGTGGAGAGTTCGAGGAACGTCTGAAAGCAGTGCTGGAGGAAGTAAAGAACAGCGACGGCAGAATTATTCTTTTCATTGATGAGCTCCATACGATTGTAGGTGCAGGTAAGACAGACGGTGCCATGGATGCCGGCAACATGTTAAAACCAATGCTGGCAAGAGGAGAGCTGCACTGTATCGGTGCTACGACCCTGGATGAATATCGTCAGTACATTGAGAAAGATGCTGCACTGGAACGTCGTTTCCAGCCGGTAACCGTAGATGAGCCTACCGTGGAAGATGCCATTTCTATTCTGCGTGGACTGAAAGAGCGGTATGAAGTATTCCATGGCGTGAAGATTACAGATGGTGCTCTGGTAGCAGCGGCAACATTGTCAGACCGCTATATTTCCGATCGTTTCTTACCAGATAAGGCGATTGACCTGGTGGATGAGGCATGTGCCCTGATTAAGACAGAACTGGATTCTATGCCGACAGAGCTGGATGAACTGCGGCGTAAGATCATGCAGATGGAGATTGAAGAGGCTGCACTTAAGAAAGAAGATGACCGTCTCAGTAAGGAACGGCTGGAACACTTGCAGCAGGAGCTTGCAGAGCTTAGAGAAGAGTTCGCAGGAAAGAAAGCGCAATGGGATAATGAGAAGGTTGGAATCGAACGAGTTCAGAAGATTCGTGAAGAGATAGAACAGGTCAATAAAGAGATTGAGAAAGCGCAGCATTCTTATGATCTGGAGAAGGCAGCTGAGCTTCAGTATGGAAGACTGCCTCAGTTGCAGAAGCAGTTAGAAGCGGAGGAAGAGAAGGTCAAGGATGAAGATATGTCTCTGGTTCACGAAAGTGTAACCGATGAAGAGATTGGACGAATTGTATCTCGATGGACTGGGATTCCTGTGGCTAAGCTGAATGAAAGTGAGAGAAGCAAGACTTTACATCTGGCAGATGAACTGCATAAGCGTGTTGTCGGACAGGATGAAGGTGTGGAGCTGGTAACCGAAGCAATTATCCGTTCAAAAGCCGGAATTAAGGATCCGACAAAACCGATTGGTTCTTTTCTGTTCCTTGGTCCTACCGGTGTAGGTAAGACAGAGCTTGCCAAGGCGTTGGCAGAAAGCCTCTTTGATGACGAGAACAATATGGTACGAATCGATATGAGTGAGTATATGGAGAAGTACTCGGTGTCTCGACTGATCGGAGCGCCTCCGGGATATGTTGGTTATGATGAAGGCGGTCAGCTTACAGAGGCAGTTCGCAGAAAACCATATTCTGTAGTGCTTTTTGATGAGATCGAGAAAGCGCATCCAGATGTATTTAATGTATTGCTTCAAGTATTGGATGACGGACGGATTACGGATTCACAGGGACGTACCGTGGACTTCAAGAATACGATTCTGATCATGACCTCAAATATCGGCTCTTCTTATCTGCTGGACGGTATTGATGAACAGGGAAATATCAGTGAAGCAAGCCTGCAGGCAGTTATGGAAGAGTTACGGGCACATTTCAGACCGGAATTCCTGAATCGTCTGGATGAGACGATTATGTTCAAACCATTGACGAAAGATAATATTTATGACATTATTGACTTATTAATAGCAGATGTCAACAAGCGTCTGGATGACAAAGAGATTCAGATTGCACTTACGGATGCGGCAAAGAGTTATATCGTGGATGCCGGTTATGATCCGACTTACGGAGCACGTCCGCTGAAGCGTTATCTGCAGAAGAATGTGGAGACTCTTGCTGCAAAATTAATGCTTCAAGGGGATGTGGGTGCACAGGATACGATTGTGATAGACGTGGAAAATGGCAGACTAACGGCAAGGAGTTAGGTCGAAAGTGTCAATCATATTTCATATCGATGTAAATTCCGCTTATCTTAGCTGGACAGCGGTAGAACAATTGAAAAATGGAGCAGAAGTAGATCTTCGGACCATTCCGTCCATTATCGGCGGAGATCAGAAGTCCCGGCACGGAGTGGTTCTGGCGAAGTCTGTTCCTGCGAAGAAGTATGGCATTCGTACGGGAGAACCTGTTGCGAATGCCTTTCGCAAGTGTCCTAATCTTGTGACAGCGCCGCCAGATCATAAGTTATATCATCAATATAGTGAGCGGCTGATGGTTTTTCTGAGAAGTTACACGGATCAGATTGAACAGGTCAGTGTGGATGAGTGTTATATGGACTTTACAGAGATCGCCGGAAATTACAGTTCCCCGGTAGAGGGAGCCATGGAGATCAAGAATGAAGTGTACCGAAGATTTGGCTTTACTGTCAATGTGGGAATATCCAGTAATAAGCTGCTGGCGAAGATGGCATCTGATTTTGAAAAACCGAATAAAGTGCATACGTTGTTCCCGGAAGAGATTCAGGTGAAAATGTGGCCGCTTCCGGTACGAGAATTATTCATGGCGGGCCGCTCCAGTGTGGAGACACTGAATAAACTGGAAATCCATACGATCGGAGACCTTGCCAATACAGATCCCGCCATATTAGAATTGCATTTGAAAAGCCACGGGAGAAAACTGTGGGAATTTGCTAATGGGATGGACGAGTCCAGGGTAGAGAAGGAGAAAGCAGAGGCCAAGGGAATCGGAAATTCCGTGACGTTGCCAAAGGATGTCGAGACGGAAGAGGAAGCCGGTAGAATTCTGAATGAACTGGCGGAAAGTGTCTCCAGAAGACTTCGGAATGCCGGACAAAAGGCAGGAATGCTGAGTGTGGAGATCAAATATCACACATTTACAAGCGTATCTCATCAAAAGCAGGTGGAACAGGCTATCAATCAGAAGCAAGACATATATATGGCGGCAATGCAATTATTCCGAGAGTTGTGGAATGGCGAACCAATCAGATTATTGGGAATCCGAAGCTCGAAGCTTGTCGAAGAGAGCGAGCCGCGGCAATTAAGTATTTTTGACATTCCCGTCAAATCCGAAGAAGAGATTCGGCGAGAGAAAAAAATTGCCAGATTGGATGCCGCTTTAGATAAAGTGCGCAAGAAATATGGAAAAGAAATTGTAAAAAAAGGACAAACTTCTGCTGGTGGTGTTGACAAAAAATTTTGATAAAGATATACTGATAATCAGAAGAGCAGATGCGAATTATATTTATTATAGTTTGTAGCTGTTCTTTTTTGCGTTAATATGGGTATTTTGCTATGAAATAGAAGGAGGTTTTCGCATGAATCAGACAAAAGTAAAAGAGCTGGCGATGGATATTTTGGTGGATGTTGTGGCTGGCATGGTTATTGCAATTGGAGTCTATAATTTCGCATTAAATGCGAATTTTCCGGTGGCTGGATTTTCCGGAATTGCAATTATTCTCTATCATTTATTCCGAATTCCGGTAGGTATTGGAACGATCTTACTGAACATTCCGGTTTCCATCTTCTGTTATAAATTTTTAGGAAGAACATTTTTTTTAAAATCCGTGAAAAGTATGATCATATCATCCATCTTAATGGATTATGTAGCACCAATGTTTCCGGTATACAATGGAAGCCGTCTGCTTGCTGCATTGTGTATGGGAGTTTTATGCGGAGGTGGATATGCAGCAATTTTTATGCGCGGTTCTTCCACCGGAGGACAAGATTTTATAACAATGGCAATTAAAAAAGTAAAACCACATATGACTCTTGGAGTCATTACATTTGGTTTTGATATCTGTACGATTCTCCTGGGAACGATTCTGGTCTTTAAAGATGTAGACGGACTGATTTATGGAATCATAGTTACTTATTTGATGGCAATTGTGATGGACAGAATCATGTACGGTATCGATGAAGGAAAGATGACGTTGATCGTGACAGAACATGGAGATGAAGTCGCAGAACAAATCGACGAATACTCCGGCAGAGGTTCCACCATCCTTCAGGGAATGGGAAGTTATTCGAAGAAAAAGAAAGATGTTGTAATGTGTGCATGCAATAACAAACAGATGTATACAATTAAAAAGATGGTCCGCCAGATTGACCCACAGGCCTTTACGATTATCATGGAGTCAAACGAAGTAGTAGGAGAAGGATTCAAAGAAGAAATAAGCGAAATTTAAAAGTCGTTTCTTGACAAACGTAAGAAAAAGATTTATACTTCACTGTAGTAAAGAGATAAATCGATGAACAAGAGAAGTAGATAGAGATATTTATTCCCAGAGAGTTGCCGGTGGTGGGATGGCAGCAGTAAGAGTCTTTATTGAATGGACTTGTGAGAGCAGTTTGAAACCGTATTCGGGAGTAGATGCTGACGGGAGCCCTATCCGTTATCAACAGGGTATGTATGATAGTACATAATTGAGAGGCCAGTGATATGGCAATTTGGGTGGTACCGCAGAAGAATTTGAAGCTTTTGTCCCTTGTAGGAGGGATGAAGGCTTTTTTTATTATGTTAAAAGTCCCCGAGAGTCTATTTATCTCTGAAAAATATGTGAATAGGAGGAAAGAAGATATGGCGGTGCAGCACCGGGAATTCCCAGTCTATGGATTACAATTCCATCCAGAGTCCATTTTGACACCTGATGGGAGAATGATATTAGAAAATTTCTTGAAAATATAAGGAAATAATCATAGCATGCGATATAAATAGGAGGAGAATAAGATGATTAAAGAAGCAATTTACAAATTAATAAATAAAGAAGACCTTACATATGAAGAAGCGGAGGCTGTTATGGAAGAAATGATGGATGGTACGGCGACGCAGGCTCAGATGGGCGGATTTCTGACGGCCCTTCGCATTCAGGGAGAGACGATAGACGAGATTACCGCATTTGCCAAGGTCATGAGAGAGAAAGGGGTTAAGATCAACCCAGTCAAAGAAGTCATGGATATTGTAGGAACCGGCGGAGATGAAGTGGGAACCTTTAATATCTCTACAACGACCGCATTTGTGGCAGCTGCAGGAGGTGTGCCGGTCGCAAAACATGGCAACCGCAGCGTATCCAGTAAAAGTGGTGCAGCAGATGTGCTGGAGAAACTGGGAATCAATGTGTCTTTGAATGCAGAGCAGAATGAAGCAGTGCTGAATAAGACAGGAATGTGCTTCTTATTTGCACAAGTCTACCATTCTTCTATGAAATATGCAGCACCGGTTCGCAAAGAACTGGGGATAAGAACGGTATTCAATATCTTGGGACCATTATCCAATCCGGCGGCAGCATCTATGCAGTTATTGGGTGTTTACGATAAAGAACTGGCAGGAACAATGGCACAGGTATTGTCTAATCTTGGTGTTGTGCGCGGTGTCGCCGTATGTGGAGGAGATGGCCTGGATGAGATCACACTGACCGGCGAGACCAATGTCTATGAGATCCGATATGGTGAGATTACTTCTTATACGATTACACCGGAACAGTTTGGATTTGACCGTTGTCCATTGGAAGAACTGATTGGTGGAACGCCGGAAGAAAATGCCCATATTACGCTGGATATTCTGACCGGAAAAGAAACAGGACCAAAGAGAGATGTAGTTCTCATGAATGCAGGTATGAGCCTGTACCTTGGAATTGATGGCATTACTTTGAAGCAAGGTGTTGAGATGGCAAAAGACTTGATAGACAGTGGTAAGGCATATGCCAAATATGAAGAGTTTAGGCAGGCAACCCTTGATGTTGTAAAAGCAGAGGTGTAAAAATGATTCTAGAACAGATAGCTTCCGATACAAAAATCCGCGTACAGAAACAGAAAAGAAAGGTTCCATTTTCCGAGATTCGAAGACAGGCGCTTGCGTTGGATCCAAAGACTGGATTTCCATTGGAACAGCGCCTTAGAAATCCAGGCATCCATTACATCTGTGAGGTAAAGAAAGCGTCTCCCTCAAAAGGATTGATTGCGCCAGACTTTCCGTATCTTGCGATTGCAAAAGAATACGAAGCAGCAGGAGCCTGCGCTATCTCTTGCCTGACAGAACCAAAATATTTCAAAGGAAGCGATCAGTACCTGAAAGAAATCGCAGAAGAAGTTGCAATTCCAGTACTTCGTAAGGATTTTACCATTGATGAATATCAGATATACGAGGCAAAAGTGCTGGGAGCAGATGTTGTATTACTGATCTGCGCATTGCTGGATACGGAGATGTTGAAGCGTTACATTGCCATCTGTGATCAATTAGGCTTGTCTGCTTTGGTAGAGGTCCATGATGAAGAAGAGATGCACTCGGCGATAGAAGCAGGTGCCAGAGTAATTGGTGTCAACAATCGAAATCTGAAGGATTTTACCGTGGATATCGGCAACAGTATCCGGCTTCGGAGTCTGGCACCAAAGGATAAGTTATTTGTGGCGGAAAGCGGAATTAAGACAGCAGAAGATATTCAGAGGCTGAAAGAAGCCAGGGTAAATGCAGTGCTGATCGGTGAGACGTTGATGAGAAGCCCGGATAAAGAAAAGATACTGGAAGAATTAAATGGCGGACCACTGGAAAGAAATGGAGAAGGGCAGCATGACTAAGATTAAGATCTGCGGGTTAAAAAGACCGGAAGATGTGGAGCTGGTCAACGAATTTCTGCCGGATTATGTCGGATTTGTATTTGCCAGAAGTTCCCGCCAGATAGGTGGAGAGCAGGCAATGTATTTTCGTAAGATGTTAGATTCACGGATTCAGACGGTAGGTGTATTTGTGAATGCAGATCTGGAAGAAATCGAGGCATTATGCAGTGCAGGAGCAATTAATCTGGTTCAGCTCCATGGAGATGAGACGGTGGAATATATGGATAAGTTATATGAAAAGATTTCCAATCCGATTATCAAGGCAGTCAGAGTGAGGAGTCAGGAACAGATTCTTGAAGCGGAAAAATTACCTTGCAGCTATCTTCTGTTGGATACCTATTGTAAGGGTGTCTATGGCGGCAGCGGAACGGGATTTGACAAGTCGCTGATACCGGTTCTTGAGAAGCCATATTTTCTTGCAGGAGGCTTATCGGCAGAAAATGTATGTGAAAATATCAGAATCTGTCATCCATATGCCGTGGATGTAAGCAGCGCGGTAGAGACAGATGGTGTGAAAGACGCAGAGAAAATCAAGAAATTTATAGAAAGGGTAAGAAACAATGAGTAAAGGCAGATACGGAGAGTATGGAGGACAATTCATACCAGAAACATTAATGAATGCAGTACAAGAGTTGGAGGATGCATATGAGAAGTATAAAAATGATCCAGAGTTTCAGGCGGAATTGGATAATCTTCTGAAAAATTATGCAGGCAGACCATCACTTTTGTATGAAGCAAAGAAGATGACAAGAGAGCTTGGCGGGGCAAAGATCTATCTGAAGAGGGAGGATCTGAACCATACAGGAGCCCATAAGATCAACAATGTGCTTGGGCAGGTGCTCTTGGCAAAGAAGATGGGAAAGACCCGTGTGATTGCCGAGACCGGCGCCGGGCAGCATGGCGTGGCAACCGCAACGGCGGCAGCACTGATGGATATGGAATGTGAAGTCTATATGGGAAAAGAAGATACGGATCGTCAGGCCTTAAATGTATATCGTATGGAATTGCTCGGTGCGAAGGTACATCCGGTAACGACCGGAACAATGACTCTGAAAGATGCAGTCAATGAGACAATGCGTGAATGGAGCAAGCGGATGGATGATACACTGTATGTTCTGGGATCTGTGATGGGGCCGCATCCATTTCCGATGATTGTCCGGGATTTCCAGAAAGTCATCGGCAAAGAGATTAAAGAACAGATGCTGGAAAAGGAAGGAAAACTTCCAGATACAGTGATTGCCTGTGTAGGCGGTGGAAGTAACGCTATGGGGGCGTTTTATGAGTTTATTGAAGACAAAGAGGTGCAGCTGATCGGCTGTGAAGCGGCAGGACTTGGAATCGATACAGAGAAGCATGCGGCAACGATTGCCAGAGGAACTGAGGGCGTATTCCACGGGATGAAATCCTTATTCTGCCAGGATGAATATGGTCAGATCGCACCGGTATACTCCATATCAGCAGGACTGGATTATCCGGGAATCGGACCTGAACATGCCAATCTTGCGGCGACTGGCCGTGCACAGTATGTGCCGATTACCGATAAAGAAGCAGTGGAAGCATTTGAATATCTTTCCAGAACAGAAGGTATCATACCAGCTATTGAAAGTGCACATGCAGTTGCTTATGCGATGAAGCTTGCACCGACCATGAGAAAAGACCAGACAATCGTAATAAATATTTCCGGCCGCGGAGATAAAGATGTGGCTGCGATCGCAAGATACAGAGGAGTGGAGATCTATGAGTAAAATATATCAGGCATTTGAAAATAAAAAAGCATTTATTCCATTTATTACAGGAGGGGATCCGTCCCTTGAAATTACCAGACAATTGCTGATTGCCATGCAGGAGGCAGGTGCCGATCTGATCGAGATCGGAGTTCCATTTTCCGATCCCATTGCTGAAGGTGTCGTCATTCAGGACGCTGATGAACGGGCATTGAAAGCAGGATGTACAACAGATAAGTTATTTGACATGGTAAAAGAAGCCAGAAAAGAAGTGACCGTGCCAATGGCATTTATGACCTATATCAACCCAATCTATACCTATGGCAAAGAGAAATTCATGAAACGCTGCGTAGAATGCCAGATGGATGGAATCATTGTGCCGGATATGCCGTTCGAAGAAAAGGCAGAACTTGCAGACATCTGCGAAGAATACGGCATTGACCTTATCTCCATGATTGCACCGACCTCCGAAGACCGAATTACCGCCATCGCCAGAGAAGCCAAAGGGTTCCTCTACTGCGTATCCTCATTGGGAGTCACAGGCGTAAGAAGCGAGATCAAGACAGATGTCGGAGAGATGGTATCCATGGTAAGACAGGTGAGCGATATTCCTTGCGCAGTTGGATTCGGAATTTCTACACCAGCACAGGCCGCCAAGATGGCAAGCGTATCCGATGGGGCCATCGTAGGCTCCGCCATCGTAAAAATCGTGGCACAATACGGCGGAGAATGCGTGCCAAAAGTTGCAGAATATGTAAAAGAAATGAAAAAAGCCGTTGCCCAAGTGTAAAAAGGGACACGGCAAAATGAATCTGGGACGGGGGAAAATGAAAAAACCCCCGTCCCCTGGAAACTATTTTGTGTACAACGTCACTAATTCAGTGATCATATCGACTGTTTTATCCATGCCTTCTACGGTGATGTGTTCGTATGGCCCGTGGTAAGCATGACCGCCGGTCCCAAGGTTCGGGCAAGGCAGTCCTCGGAAGCTTAACTGGCATCCGTCTGTGCCTCCGCGGATTGGAATTACGAGTGGAGTGATTCCGGTGTTTTCGCATGCGGTCTTTGCATTGTCCACCAAGTGCATGCAGTTGGCGATGATTTCTGCCATGTTCTTATACTGATCGGTGATGGTAAGCGTAACGGTTCCTTCGCCCCATTTCTCGTTCAGATTCTTTTCGATGAGTCTTAAGGTATTCTTGCGGGCTTCGAAGAAGTCTTTGTTGTGATCTCTTACGATGTAGTTTAACTGTGCTTCTGCACATTCGCCGGACATACTGGTCAGATGATAGAATCCTTCGTAATCTTCTGTTCCGCGTGGTGTCTCCATGCCAGGTAACAAGCTGTTGATCTCCATGGCAACCAGGCTTGCGTTGATCATGGTGTCCTTAGAAGTACCTGGATGTACGTTGAATCCTTTGATGTCAAACTGTGCTTTGCATGCATTGAAGTTCTCGTACTGAATCTCACCTTCTGTAGAACCGTCCATGGTGTAAGCATAATCGGCTCCAAATCTTTCTATGTCAAAATGTGACGCACCGGTTCCAATCTCTTCATCTGGTGTAAATGCAACACAGAGTGGTCCGTGTGGAATCTTTTCTGTCTGCAGACGCTCGATCAGAGTAAGAATCTCTGCGATTCCAGCTTTGTCATCTGCTCCGAGAACGGTGGTTCCATCGGAAGTGATCAGTGTACGCCCCTTCAGATCTTTTAAATGGCTGAAAGTAGTCGGGCTTAAGACAAGTCCGCTGTCACCGAGAGCCAGTTCTTCTCCGTCATAGTTTTCGGTAATGACCGGAGTGATGTCGTGATCGCAGAAATCAGAGACCGTATCCATATGTGCGATAAAGCCGAGGGCCGGTTTGTCCTCATATCCTGCAGTAGCAGGTAATTTGCCATAGAGATAACACTGGTCATCCAAATAGACATCCGTTAATCCTAATTCTTTCATCTCTGCTTCCAGGATACGAGCAAGATTGAATTGGCATGTGGAAGACGGAACTGTCTCGCTGTTCTCATCGCTTGGTGTTCTTACCACCACGTATTTTAGTAATCTTTCATACGCTTTCAAAATTACATTCCCCTTTTCTTATCATATTCTATATAGTGTGAGATTATTTCACCAGATAATTATAGCACAATTTCATCTTTGCGACATCCATAAATGATGTTATACTATATAAATAATACGAAAGTCACAGAGTAGGAGGCAAAAGATTATGAAGTTAACCCAGCTGTTGGAACGTTTAGAATATGAAGTGATTCAGGGAAATGATAAGATAGAAGTTACGGAATTGATCAATGATTCCCGTAAGGTGTCAGAAGGAAGTGTATTCGTCTGCATTACGGGTGCAGTATCAGACGGACATCAATATATAGAAGAGGTCGCTGCAAAAGGTGCGGCAGCAGTTATTGTGGAAAAGGAAGTGAAAGCACCGGAAGAATTGACCGTGATTCGGGTAGAGGATACCAGATATGCGCTGGCACTGATGTCGGCAGCATACTTCGGATATCCGGCTGAGAAGCTGAAAGTCATTGGAATTACCGGAACAAAGGGAAAGACGACTACCACTTATATGGTGAAGTCTATTCTGGAAGGTGTTGGACATAAAGTAGGCCTGATTGGAACGATTGAAGCAATCATTGGAGAAAAATGTATCCCGGCTAATAATACGACACCGGAATCCTATACGATTCAGAAGTATTTTGCGGAAATGGTGGAAGCCGGATGTGACAGCGTGGTCATGGAAGTATCCTCTCAGGGGCTGATGCTGCACAGAACGGCAGGTATTCCATTTGAGATCGGAATATTTACGAATCTTGGAGAAGATCATATTGGCCCGAACGAACACAAGGATTTTGAAGATTATAAGCGGTGCAAAGGATTGTTGTTCAAGCAATGTAAGATTGGAATTGCCAATGTAGATGACCAGTGGTTCGAAGATGTATTTCAGGGGGCAACCTGTGAGATTGAGACCTTTGGTTTCTCTGAGAAAGCAGATCTTCGGGCAACGGATGTAGAACACATATCAAGACCAGGATATCTGGGAGTGAACTATCATGTCAGCGGTCTGATGGATTTTGACGTGGAGATTGACATTCCAGGAGAGTTTAGCGTATATAATTCATTAACAGCAATTGCAGTGTGCAGACATTTTGATGTCCCTGTAGAAAATATCAAAGCCGCACTTAAAGTGGCAAGGGTAAAGGGAAGAATTGAGATGATCAAAGTATCCGATGACTTTACTTTGATGATTGATTATGCGCACAATGCAATGGCACTGGAAAGTCTTTTGCATACATTGAGAGATTATAACCCGGGCCGTATTGTTGCGGTATTCGGCTGTGGAGGAAACCGTTCTAAGACGCGCCGGTATGAGATGGGAGAAGTTGCCGGGAAGATGGCAGATTTTACAATCATCACATCCGATAATCCGCGGTATGAGGAACCACAGGCAATCATAGATGATATTATTATCGGTATGAAGAAGACTGATGGAGAATATATCTCAATCTGTGACAGAAAAGAAGCAATTAAGTACGCAATTGCAAATGGACGCCCGGGAGATGTCATCGTATTGGCAGGTAAGGGACATGAGACTTACCAAGAGATCAAAGGTGTGAAGTATGACATGGACGAACGTGTGTTGATCCAGGAAGTACTGGAAGAGCTTAAGGAGGAAAATGTACGCTGATATTATTATAGATATTACGCATGAAAAATTAGATAAAGTATTCCAATACCGCATCCCCTCTTCGCTGGAGGGGATGCTTGAGATTGGAACAGAAGTTGTAGTCCCATTTGGAAGAGGCAATAAAGAGACCAAAGGATATGTGATTGGGTTCTCTGAAAAAGCAGAATATGATACGTCAAAGATCAAGCAGATCCTGAAGGTGGCAGAGGGAAGTGTTGCGATTGAAGCAAAGCTGGTTGCACTGGCAGCATGGATGAAGGATTATTATGGAGGGACTATGATTCAGGCGCTGAAGACGGTCATCCCCATCAAGAAACAGGAACACGTCCGAGAAAGACGGCGAATCTGTCTTTTGCTGAATCAAGAAGACGGGAAGAAGCAGCTGGAGATTTATCTTCATAAGAATCAAAAAGCCAGGGCAAGGCTTCTTGCAGCACTTCTGGATCAGCCGGAGCAGGACTATGATCTGCTGACAAAAAAGCTGAATGTAACCAGAGCGGTGGTCAGGGCGTTAGAAGAACAAAGCGTGGCGGCGCTGGAGTCTGAGAAAGTCTTTCGTAATCCCGTTCGTTATAAAATACAGGAAAAAGAATCCGTAATATTTAATGAAGAACAGCAGCATGCGATTGACACCTTCTGGGAAGAATACAGCCAGGGAGTTCGTAATACGTATCTGGTGTATGGTGTGACCGGAAGCGGTAAGACGGAAGTATATATGGAGATGATTGCCCGGGTTATGGAGCAGGGAAAACAGGCAATTGTATTGATTCCGGAGATTGCGCTGACCTATCAGACGGTTATGAGGTTCTACAGTAGATTCGGAGAGCGGGTATCTATTCTGAACTCCAGGATGTCACAGGGAGAACGTTATGATCAGATGGAACGTGTGAAAGCAGGAGAAGTGGATGTCATGATCGGTCCGCGCTCCGCATTATTTACTCCGTTTTCCAATCTTGGGCTGATTGTCATAGATGAAGAACATGAGACGACCTATAAGAGTGAGCAGGTGCCACGTTATCATGCAAGAGAGACAGCTCTAAAGCGTGCCGAGATGGAAGGAGCCAGTGTAATACTTGGATCAGCAACACCATCGTTGGAATCATTTTATGCATGTAAAAGTGGTCGCTTCCGACTTCTGGAGCTGAAAAAACGTGCAGGTGCCCAAGAGCTTCCAGAGGTGTATGTGGAAGATATGCGAAAAGAGTTAAAATCAGGGAATCGTTCTATCTTAAGTGAACATCTGAAAGAGCTGATAGAATCCAGATTGGAGCAGAAAGAACAGATTATGCTTTTTTTGAACCGAAGGGGATATGCGGGCTTTATTTCTTGCAGAGCTTGCGGATATGTAGTAAAATGTCCTCATTGTGATGTGTCTTTATCCGCCCATCGGAATGGAAAACTGGTGTGCCATTATTGTGGGCATGAAGAACCTCAGATTAACATATGTCCTTCTTGTGGTTCTTCTTATATTGGAGGTTTTAAAGCGGGGACTCAGCAGGTGGAAGAGATGGTGAAGAAGCAGTTTCCTAAAGCCAGAGTCTTGCGGATGGATATGGATACGACAAGAAGCAAGGACGGACACGAAAAGATTCTGGAAACATTTGCAAATGAAGAAGCAGATATTCTGATTGGCACGCAGATGATCGTTAAAGGACATGATTTTCCGAATGTCACATTGGTGGGCATTCTGGCAGCAGACATGTCTTTATATTCGAATGATTATCGGGCAGGTGAGCGGACGTTTCAGTTGCTGACACAGGCAGCAGGTCGTGCAGGGCGTGGAAAGAGTAAAGGGGAAGTTGTAATACAGACCTATAGTCCGGAACATTACAGTATTCAGATGGCAGCAAGGCAGGACTATGAAGGCTTCTACGATGCGGAAATGAATTATCGTGAATTAATGGGTTATCCCCCGGTAGAACAGTTGTTGGCAGTTCTGATGACCGGACCTCAGGAAGAGATGTTAGAACTGGCAGCGAAGTATCTGAAAGAATTTGCTCTGAGAGTAGATAAGAATCGAACATTGCAGATCATTGGTCCAGCACGGCCTTACGTGGCGAAGGTCAGTGATATCTATCGAAGGGTCCTGTATCTGAAAGGAGAAGATTATCGTTTCCTGATAGAAGTAAAAAATCTGATGGAACAGTATATTGAGATAAATAAGGGATTTCAGTCACTTCGAATTCAGTTTGACTTTAATCCTATGAATGTTTTTTAAAGGAGAGAACAATATGGCAACAAGAAAAATCAGAGAGATTGGCGATGAAGTTTTGACAAAACAATGTAAAGAAGTAACGAAGATGACGCTTAGAACAAAGATATTGATCAACGATATGCTGGATACCATGTATGAAGCGATGGGAGTAGGACTGGCAGCGCCTCAGGTTGGTATCTTAAAAAGAATCGTTGTAATTGATGTGGGTGAAGGTCCGATTGTATTGATTAATCCAGAGATTCTGGAGACTTCTGGAGAACAGACCGGAGAAGAAGGATGCTTGAGCGTACCTGGAAAATCAGGTGTTGTGACCAGACCAGATCATGTGAAGGTAAAGGCGTTGAATGAAGATATGGAAGAGATTGAATTGGAGGGCGAAGGCCTTCTGGCAAGAGCATTCTGCCATGAAATTGATCATCTGAGCGGAAAGCTCTATGTGGATATGGTAGAAGGAGAACTTCATGATACCACTTATGAGGAGGAATAGCAGATGAAAGTCATATTCATGGGAACACCAGATTTTTCTGTGGGAACATTGGAGGCACTGATTGAAGCAGGACATGAAGTGGTTCTGGCAGTTACGCAGCCGGATAAACCGAAGGGACGCGGTGGGAAGATGCAGTATCCGCCTGTGAAAGAAGTGGCGCTGGAACACGATATTCCGGTGTTTCAGCCAAAGAAAATCAGAGATCCTCAGAGCATTGAGGAATTAAGAAAATATGAGGCAGATGTCATGGTAGTTATTGCTTTTGGTCAAATCCTGCCAAAGGAAATTTTGAAAATGACGCCATATGGATGTATCAATGTACATGCGTCGCTGCTTCCAAAATACCGTGGGGCAGCTCCGATCCAATGGGCGGTGATCAATGGGGAAAGAGTATCAGGAGTTACCACTATGCAGATGGACGAAGGTCTGGATACCGGCGATATGATCATGAAGACAGAAGTTGTGTTGGATGAAAAAGAGACTGGCGGGAGCCTTCATGATAAGCTTGCCCTGGAAGGTGCAAAGCTGTGTGTCCACACGCTGAAGGCATTGGAGGAGAAGACAGCTGTATGGGAGAAGCAGGAAGACAGCCCGACCGAATATGCCAGAATGCTGGATAAGAAACTGGGTGATATTGACTGGACGAAGGATGCGGCATCTATTGAACGTCTGATCCGTGGACTGAATCCATGGCCAAGCGCATATACTAAGTGGAATAGTAAGATCATGAAGATCTGGGAGGCAGATGTTCTGGAAGGACAGACGGATCAGATGCCGGGAACTATTGTGAAAGTAGAAAAAGATGGTTTCTGTGTGCAGACAGGAACGGGCCTCATCAAAGTATTGTCGCTGCAGATTCCAGGGAAGAAGCGAATGGATGCAGGCGCATTTCTTAGAGGTTATCCAATGGAAGAAGGAACGGTATTGTCCTCTGGTATGTAATGAAGATATCTAAGAAAATCCTTAACAATTGTTAAAAATATATGAAAAATGGGTATTTTGCGCAATTCGTGATATAATCTAAAGAAATAATTGAAATAGCGTTAAACTGGAGGCTTTATTTATGTATTATCCAATGTATTTTGATCCAACTTATATGTTAGTGATTCTTGGCGTAATCATCTGTATGATGGCTTCTGCAAAGATGAATTCTACATTTAATAAATATTCCCGTGTGCGGAATCATTCTGGCATGACAGGAAGAGAAGCGGCAGAAGAGATCTTAAGACGTGCCGGAATCTATGATGTCAGAGTGGAACATATCTCTGGAAATCTGACGGATCATTATGATCCAAGGTCAAAAGTGCTGCGTCTGTCAGATGCGACTTATAATTCAACATCTGTTGCAGCAATGGGAGTTGCAGCACATGAGTGTGGACATGCGGTTCAGCATGAGACGGGATATGTTCCATTAAAAATCAGAGGTGCACTTGTTCCAATTGCCAATTTTGGAAGTACCATTGCATGGCCACTGATTATTATCGGACTGTTTTTTAACAGCCGTTCTTCTGCATTGTTTCTGAATCTTGGAATTCTGGCATTTTCATTGGCCGTTTTGTTCCAGATCGTGACATTGCCGGTGGAATTCAATGCATCCAACCGTGCAATTCGGGTACTCGGAAGTAGTGGAATGTTATATGAAGATGAAGTAAAGGCAACGAGAAAAGTATTGACAGCGGCAGCGCTTACTTATGTTGCAGGTGCAGCGTCTGCAATTCTTCAGCTGCTCCGTATCATATTGCTGACGGGAAACCGAAGAGATTAAGAGAGAATAATTGGATCCCGTACAGAATGCGGGAAGGAATGTGGAGGAAAAGTTATGGCAGCATCGATTGGCGGGCGCGAACTTGTGCTTGAAATACTGCTTCAGATTACGAGGGATGGGGAATACAGCCATATTGCCTTGAAGAATGTTCTTGATCAATATCAATATCTGGATAAAAAAGAGCGTGCGTTTATCACGAGAGTGGTAGATGGCACGCTTGAACACATGATAGAAATCGACTATATCATCAATCAATTTTCCAAAGTAAAAGTGAATAAAATGAAACCGGTGATTCGGACCATTATGCGAAGTGGTGTTTACCAGTTAAAGTACATGGACAGCGTGCCTGATTCAGCAGTTTGTAATGAAGCGGTAAAACTGGCAGAAAAACGCGGGTTTAAGACATTAAAAGGATTTGTCAATGGTGTGCTGCGCAATATCAGCAGAAATCTGTCAGATATTGTATATCCTTCGGAAGAGAATCTGTTTCAGTACCTTTCAATCCGTTATTCGCTTCCGGAATGGATCTTGAAACAATGGCTGTCAGTTTATGATGAAAAGACAGTTTGTGAGATGGCTGAAGAATTCTTGAAAGAAAAACCTCTGACGGTTCGCTGTAATCTGGATAAGATCTCAAAGGAAGAATTAATATGTCTGCTACAGAAAGAAGGCGTTAATGTCCAAGAGAGTCCGTCTCTTCCTTATGCACTGTATCTTTCGGAATTTGATCATCTTGCCGGACTACATAGTTTTCAGATGGGTTATTATCAGGTGCAGGATATCAGTTCCATGCAAGTGGCAGAATGGGCGTCACCACAACCAGGAGACTATGTCATTGATGTGTGTGCCGCACCTGGTGGAAAATCGATGCATATTGCAGAGTGTCTGAAAGGAACTGGTCACGTAGAAGCACGGGATCTGACCGATTATAAAGTATCTATGATTCGTGAAAATATTGTACAAAGTGGCTTGTCTAATATAGAAGCTGTGCGGCAGGATGCTCTTGAATTAGTGAGTGAAACTGTCGGAAAAGCAGACATTGTTATAGCAGATCTTCCGTGTTCGGGGTTGGGGGTTCTGGGCAAGAAACCAGATTTGAAGTATAAGATGACAGAGGAGATGACAAAAGAACTGGCAGCACTTCAGAGACAGATCTTATCCGTAGTACATCAATATGTGAAACCGGGTGGTAAACTGCTATATAGTACTTGTACGATTCACAGGGAAGAAAATGAGAGAAATGCAGAATGGTTCGCCAGAGAATATCCGGAATTTTGCCTTGTAAAGCAGAAGCAGATGCTGCCGGGAAAAGACGAAGGCGACGGATTCTATATTGCAATGTTTCAAAAGGAGAGTCATGAATAAGAAGGATATATGTTCTTATAATTATGAAGAATTAAAGATAGAAATAGAGAGCATAGGGGAAAAAGCTTTTCGCAGCAAACAGATCTATGAATGGCTGCATGTAAAGCTTGTTGATTGCTTTGACGAGATGACCAATCTGTCAAAAAAGTTAAGAGAAAAATTAGAAGAGAACTACATGATTCCTACAGTGAATATGATTGATCATCAGATATCCAAAGTGGATCCCACAGAAAAGTTCCTTTTTGAATTGTCAGATGGTAATATGATAGAAAGTGTTCTGATGAAATATAATTATGGCAATTCCGTGTGTATTTCTTCACAGGCCGGGTGCCGTATGGGGTGTAGATTCTGTGCTTCTACGATTGGAGGACTGGAGCGGAGTCTGGCACCGTCAGAGATGCTAAGACAGATCTATCAGATTCAGAAGATGACAGGAGAACGGGTATCCAACGTGGTGGTGATGGGAACCGGTGAGCCATTAGATAACTATGATAATTTTGTGAAATTTATTCATATGCTGAGCGATGAACACGGCCTGAATATCAGCCAGCGCAATATTACAGCTTCTACTTGCGGCATTGTACCGAATATGAGGCGCCTGGCAGAAGAAGGGCTTCAGATTACTCTGGCATTATCGTTACATGGTTCCAGTCAGGAAAAAAGAAAGAGATTGATGCCAGTAGCAAATAAATATGAATTACAAGATGTATTGGAAGCATGTGACTATTATTTCCAGAAAACAGGGCGAAGAATTACTTTTGAGTATAGTCTGGTGGAAGGTGTGAATGATCAGCCAGAGGATATCCGGGAACTGACTTCTATATTAAAAAAGAGAAACTGTCACTTGAATCTGATTCCGGTGAATCCGATCAAGGAGCGGGATTATAAGAAGCCAGACAGGAAAAATGCTCTGGAATTTAAAAATAAACTTGAAAAAAACGGAATTAATGTTACTATAAGAAGGGAAAGAGGCTCAGATATAGATGGAGCCTGCGGCCAATTGCGCAGAAGGCATGCGGCAGCGGATGAAGGAGAAGCGAATGAAACTATATGCAATGACTGATGTAGGCAGAAAACGTGAAGTCAACCAGGACTACGTATATGTAACGGACAGCCCGATAGGACCGTTTCCGAATCTTCTTGCGGTAGCCGATGGAATGGGAGGCCACAAGGCAGGAGATTTTGCGTCCAAATATACGGTGAATGTGTTGATCGATGAATTGAAAAATACACCATTAGATAAGCCTGAAGAGATTCTGCGTAATGTAGTCGGCATTGCAAATCATAAGCTGATCGAGGCCGCGTCCACGGATATTAAGCTGGAAGGAATGGGAACAACACTGGTAGTAGCAACAGTTGTTGGCAATACATTATATTTTGCCAATGTGGGAGACAGCAGACTCTATTTGATCAATGATAAGATCCGGCAGATATCTAAGGATCATTCTCTTGTGGAGGAGATGGTAAGGCTGGGGGGAATTAAGGCAGAAGAAGCCAGAAATCACCCAGATAAAAATATCATCACAAGAGCCATAGGAGTAAAGGAGGATGTAGAGGCAGATATCTATGAATATCGCCTGAAAAAGGGTGATTTCATACTGATGTGCACCGATGGGTTGAGTAATATGGTAGAAGATGAAGACATGTTTGATATTGTGAAAGGTGCCAGAGATATTGTAGAAGCGGTGCAGATGTTAATCGAAAAGGCAAATAGTAATGGTGGGAGAGATAACATAGGGGTTGTTATGGCAGAGCCACTTGCGGATGAGGTGAATATATGGTAAAAGATGGTATTTTTCTTGGAAAGCGATATGAGGTGCTGAGTAAGATCGGGGCAGGTGGGATGGCCGATGTCTATAAAGGCAAAGACCAGATGTTGAATCGTTATGTGGCAATCAAGGTTTTAAAGAAAGAATATAAGGAAGATGAGAATTTTGTGCGTAAATTCCGCTCAGAGGCTCAGGCAGCAGCTGGGCTTATGCATCCGAACATCGTAAATGTATACGATGTTGGAGAAGACCGGGGGCTGTATTATATGGTCATGGAACTGGTCGAAGGAATTACGTTAAAGGAATATATTGAGAAAAAAGGAAGATTATCTCATAAAGAGGTTATCAGTATTGCTATTCAGGTATGTACAGGTATCGGAGTGGCTCATGCGGCAAGTATTATTCATCGTGATATTAAGCCGCAGAATATTATTATATCAAAAGATGGGAAAGTAAAAGTAACAGATTTTGGCATTGCGAAGGCTACTACATCTAATACAGTTAGTTCTAATGCTATGGGATCTGTTCATTATACATCTCCAGAACAGGCTCGTGGAGGATTCAGTGACCAGAGAAGTGATATCTATTCTATCGGTATCACTCTTTACGAGATGGTGACTGGGCAGGTGCCGTTTGACGGAGATTCTACCGTGTCAGTAGCTATTAAGCATCTTCAGGAAGAGATTACTCCGCCTTCAGAAATTGTGCCGGATATTCCGTATAGTCTGGAACAGATCATATTAAAGTGTACACAAAAGAATAGTGAGAGAAGATATAAGAATACCAATGAACTGATTCGGGATCTGAAGCGGTCTTTGGTAGATCCGGATGGAGATTTCGTTGTGATTCCTCCTCTTCGTAATGCTGATACAGTTATTATTACAGATGAAGATCTGGATGATATCAGAAGCTCTTATGACGAAGATGACGATTATGATGAAGATGATTACGACGAAGATGATTATGATGAAGATGACGACGATTATGACGAATATGAGGATGACGAGTACGATGATGAGTACGATTCCAAGCATGGCAAAAAAGGAAAAGACTCTGATGATGTCAATCCTCGTATGCGGAAGATTACAAAGATTCTGACGATTGTTGTTGCAATCATTATTATATTTATTCTGGTATTTTCCATTGGAAAGGCCGCAGGCGTTTTTAAATTTGGACCAAGTCTTATCTCGGAAGATTCAGAAGAACAAGTAAAAGTTCCGAATGTAGTCGGTATGACAGAGGAGCAGGCAAAGAAGGCGCTGAATGAAAAAGGACTTGGCTTCAAAGTTGTTGAGCGAAAAGAATCCAAGAAGTATGAAGAAGGAACCGTATGTGAACAGAAGACGGAGGCAGGAAAGAAAGTTGCCAAGAATACAACGATTCAGGTAGTTGTAAGTTCAGGTCTTATTGGAGATGAAATAACAGTACCGGACGTAAGTGGTATGAGTGAAGATGAAGCACAGAGTGCATTGGAAAAAGAAGGATTCAAGAAGATATCCTCCGAGTTTGAGTACAGTGACAGTGTGGCAGAGGGTGATGTGATTGGAACGACACCTGCAGCGAATTCAAAAGCGACCAAGGATACTGAGATTGTCATGAAAGTAAGTAAAGGTGCTGAGAAGAAGACCGTTCCGAATGTAGTGGGACAGCAAGACGAAGATGCACAGAATGCAATTAAGAGTGCAGGTTTGAATGTTGGTACAGTAACATATGATTATAATGACAGTGTTCCGAAAGGTCAGGTTGTATCCCAGAGTGTGGATGGCGGTAAGAAAGTGGCAGCAGGAACCAGTGTGGGACTTGTAGTCAGCAATGGACCGAAACCGGACGAAAGAGTAGATGTTCAGAATTTTGTGGGAAGATCAGAAAGTGATCTGACGAGTTGGGCTTCCGGCAACGGACTTTATACAAGCCGAACTGGCTCTCAGACCAGTGATACGATTCCAAAAGGTGCGATTATCTCTCAGAGTCCGTCTTCTGGAAAGGTTGATAAAGGTGGAACTATTACTTATGTGATCAGTGACGGACCATCACAGAATCAGGGCGGCTCGGAAGGTATAGAATAAGCACAGAGACTAAAAGCAGATAGGATAGAGATGCAAGGAAAGATAGTAAAAGGAATTGCCGGATTCTACTACGTACACGTAGTAGAATCCGGTGTTTATGAATGTAAAGCCAAAGGAACTTTTCGAAAGGATAAGATTAAACCGCTGGTAGGAGATAATGTTGAGATAGAAGTTCTGGATGAGAGCGAGAAGACTGGAAATATTATTGCCATACTTCCTCGCATGAATGAGCTGATTCGTCCGGCAGTTGCCAATATTGATCAGGCTCTGGTGGTGTTCGCAATTACAAAGCCGAATCCACATTTTAATCTTTTGGATCGATTTTTGGTGATGATGGAAAGTAAAGAGATTCCAGTGGTGCTGTGCTTTAACAAAGAGGACATTGCCGAGGATCCGCAGGTCAAAGAATTAAAGCAGATTTATGCGAGATGTGGATATCCGTTAATATTTACCAGTGCTTTGAAAGAAAAGAACATTGACAGCGTTCGAAAGGTTTTGAAGGGAAAGACAACAGCTATTGCAGGCCCTTCTGGTGTTGGCAAATCTTCAATTATTAATATTTTACAGCCAGAAGCCAATATGGAGACCGGAACTATCAGTAATAAGATTGAGCGCGGAAGGCATACGACAAGGCATTCGGAATTGTTCCCGATCGATGAGAATTCTTACATTATGGATACGCCTGGTTTTAGCTCGCTGTATGTCAACGATTTTGAAAAAGAAGAACTGAAATATTATTTTCCGGAGTTTGCAAAGTATGAGGGAATGTGCCGTTTTCATGGATGTGATCATGTTCATGAGCCGGGATGTGCAGTAAAAGAGGCTGTAGATGCGGGAGAAATACACAGAATACGATATCAGAATTATATAGAGATGTATGAGGAACTGAAGAGTAAGAGGAGGTATTGATATGGACTATATATTAGCTCCATCAATTTTGTCGGCAGATTTCAAGGTGTTGGGCCAGGAAATGCAGAAGACAGCAGAAAACGGTGCCAGATATCTGCACTTTGATGTAATGGATGGAATGTTTGTACCCAGTATATCTTTTGGGATGCCAGTGCTTGCATCGATTCATAATGCAACGAATCAGTTGATGGATGTGCATTTGATGGTACAGGAACCGATTCGTTATATTGAGGCTTTTCAAAAAGCGGGTGCGGATCTTGTGACGATTCATCTGGAGGCATGTGAAGATGTAGAGGCAACGATTACAACCATTCATGAATGTGGGATGAAAGTTGGTTTGTCTATTTGCCCGGAGACAGATGCAGAGATGGTTCTGCCGTATTTATCAGAAATAGATATGATATTGGTGATGAGCGTTCATCCGGGATTCGGAGGACAGAAATTTATTCCGGAATCATTAGAGAAAATACGTAAGATCCGTGCTATGATAGCAGAACGTGGATTATCCGTGGATATTCAGGTGGATGGGGGGATCTGCCTGGCAAATGTACGGGATGTGTTAGATGCGGGAGCGAATATCATTGTTGCAGGGTCAGCTGTGTTTAAGGGAGATCCAGAGAAGAATACCAAAGATTTTATGGAGATACTGAATAGTTATGAGTAAGAGAATTGTAATTGTGAGTGGGGGAGAACTGAATGAGAATTTTGCTCTTTCTATTCTGAGAGAGCAGGAAGGGGAATGTATCATTGCTGTAGACAAGGGAATGGAATTTCTTTATCTACATCAGATCATGCCAAGCTATATTGTGGGAGATTTTGACAGTGTGAAGAAAGAAATCGGTGACTATTACCGGAATGAAACGAATGTACCGATTCGCGAATATAATCCAGTTAAGGATGCGTCCGATACTGAGATTGCTATCAGACTGGCGATGACCCTTGGATGCAGCGAGCTGATAATCCTTGGAGCTACAGGAGGCAGAATCGATCATCTGTGGGCGAATGTACAGAGCCTTATGATTCCGTTTAAGGCAGGGATCGATGCGAAGATTATAGACAGTCAGAATCTAATCCGCCTGATTGGAGATGGAGAGACGCATTTGAAGAAGGAAGAGGCATTCGGTCCATATTTTTCTGTATTTCCATTAGGAGAAGAGGTTTTTGGATTTAATATCGAAGGAGCCAAATATCCATTGCGTAATCATACGCTTTCGCCTTGTAATAGTCTCTGTGTCAGCAATCAGATCGCAGAAGATGTTGATGAAGTTGTAATCAGTTTCCCGGCGGGAAATGTAATCTTGATGCAGACCCGTGACAAGCGTGAGTAAAAGTGATACACTATTGTGTATTCGTGAGAATAGAGAACAAGAAGAGAGGACGAGATAGATGAAATTAGGAATCGTAGGATTACCAAACGTAGGGAAAAGTACGTTGTTCAATTCATTGACAAAAGCCGGAGCAGAATCTGCAAACTATCCATTCTGTACCATTGATCCAAATGTCGGCGTTGTAACTGTGCCTGATGAAAGATTAAATGTACTGGGAGAGATGTATCATACCAAGAAAATCATACCGGCTGCAATTGAGTTCGTTGATATTGCAGGATTAGTAAAGGGTGCTTCCAAAGGAGAGGGACTTGGGAACCAGTTTCTTGCCAATATTCGTGAAGTTGATGCAATTGTCCATGTAGTGAGATGTTTTGAAGACAGCAATATTGTTCATGTAGATGGAAGTATCAATCCATTACGTGATATTGAGACCATCAATCTGGAATTAATTTTCTCTGATCTGGAGATACTGGAACGTAGAATTGCCAAGACAACAAAGGTTGCAAGAAATGATAAAGCTGCAGCAAAGGAATTGGCATTGTTGGAGAAGATTAAGGTACACCTGGAAGAAGGAAAACTTGCGAAGACATTTGACGATGTATGTGATGAAGAGGAAGAAGAATGGCTTGCAGGATATAATCTGTTGACATATAAACCAGTCATCTATGCTGCAAATGTTGCAGAAGATGATCTGGCAGATGACGGTGCTTCTAATGCCGGAGTAGAAGCTGTCCGTGAATATGCGAAGGAAGAACAGAGCGAAGTGTTCGTTGTGTGTGCACAGATTGAGCAGGAAATTGCTGAATTAGAAGATGATGAGAAGAAGATGTTCCTGGAAGATCTGGGATTAACGGAATCTGGCCTTGAAAAATTAATTAAAGCCAGCTATAAATTACTGGGGCTGATTAGTTACCTGACTGCAGGTGAACCAGAAGTGCGTGCATGGACGATTAAAAATGGAACCAAAGCACCTCAGGCAGCAGGAAAGATTCATTCCGATTTTGAACGAGGATTTATTCGTGCTGAAGTAGTATCCTATGATGATCTGATTGCTTGCGGCAGTCATAATGCAGCAAAAGAAAAAGGACTGATCAGACTGGAAGGAAAAGATTACGTTGTAAAAGACGGAGACATTATGTTATTCCGTTTTAACGTATAAGGAAGGAAGAATGAAAAATGCATAAAACAATAGATTTTCCGAATATTGGGATCCACTTGGAATCCGTTGGGGATCATATTACAGTATTTGGATTCGATATTGCATACTATGGCATTATTATTGGTATTGGCATTCTGGTCGGTCTGCTTATCGCAGTTGCAGAGGCAAAGCGGACAGGTCAAAAGGAAGAAGATTACTATGATCTGGCAATCTATGCAGTGATTTTTGCAATCATAGGTGCCAGAGCATATTATGTTATTTTTTCCTGGGATATGTATAAAGACGACCTGTTAAGTATATTGAATATTCGTCAGGGTGGTCTTGCAATCTATGGAGGTGTGATTGCAGCAGTTATAACGGTCTTGATTTTTGCAAGGATCAAGAAGTTATCGGCACCACTGCTTATGGATACTGCAGGTCTTGGACTTGTGGCAGGACAGATGATCGGACGATGGGGAAACTTCTTTAACCGGGAGGCTTTTGGAGAATATACGGATAGCCTGTTAGCGATGCGGCTTCCAGTGGATGCAGTCAGAAGTTCTGATATTACGGAATTGATGAGAGAGCACATGGAGACTGTGGATGGTGTATCTTATATCCAGGTTCATCCGACTTATTTGTATGAGTCACTTTGGTGTATGATGGTTCTGATCATAATGTTGCTGTACCGAAAGCATAAAAAATTTGACGGGGAAGTATTCCTGGTGTATCTTCTGGGATATGGACTGGGAAGAGTCTGGATTGAGGGTCTGAGAACAGACCAGTTACTGCTTCCGGTAGTGGGATTACCAGTATCACAGATCCTGGCCGGAGTGATTGTGGTTGTGTCAACAATATTGATAATATATCATCGACGGAAAGTAACGAAAGAATAATAAAAAATAGCAGAAGCATTGTAATTGATTACGATGCTTCTGCTATTTTTTTACGCTAATTCAGTGAGGCAGGAGAGAGCGGCTTCGTCAGCTACGATGGTTACATCGTTGTGGAGCTGGAGGATGGAGGCTGGCACTTCCGGAGTGATTGGGCCGTGGAGTACTTTTTCGAGTATCTGGGCCTTGTCAGCGCCGCTTACGATGACCAGGATCTTTTTTGCCTGCATAATATTTTTGATTCCCATGGTGTATGCTTGGCGTGGTACTTCTTCCTCAGAAGCAAAGAAACGCTTGTTGGCTTCTATGGTACTTTCTGTCAAGTCTACGCAGTGTGTTTCACGTTCAAAAGCAGCGCCTGGTTCATTGAAGCCGATATGACCATTGTGCCCAAGCCCCAGAAGCTGTAGATCAATACCACCGGATGTGGCAATTATATGATTGTAATCAGTACAAGCCTTCTCTGAATTGACCTCAAGTCCATTGGGAACGAAAGTGTGAGCTTTGTCAATGTTTACATGATTGAATAGATTCGTGTTCATAAAATAGCGATAGCTCTGGTCATTTTCGGGGGAGAGACCTTTATATTCGTCCAGATTGATGCTGGTTACATGGGAAAAGTCAAGGTCTCCTTTGTTATACCACTCAATCAATTGGCGATAAGTTCCTACAGGTGAAGAACCGGTGGCAAGTCCCAGTACACAGTTGGGTTTCATAATAATCTGTGCAGAAATAATATTTGCAGCTTTACGGCTCATGTCTTGATAATCTTTTGCTCTGTAAATAATCATAGTTTTTATCCCTTTCTTTGAATAGTTCATATCTTTTGTGTTCAGTATAACAATCATCCTGTACTTTTCAAGGGAAATGCGTGGAATTGAAGTTACTTTCACAAATGGAAAGAAACAACCTGAAATTGTGCAATTTCACTAATTGAGTACTACCAAAATTGGCTAAAAATCACCCCTGTTTTGAAAAATATGAAAGAACTTTCAGAACATGGAGATGCTATTGAAAATAAAAACGGAGTTGGTATACTTGGTTTCAGCAAGGCAAACAAAGGAAGGAGAACGAAGATGAAAGAGTGTATAGAACAGATAAAAGGCAAATTGATCGTATCATGTCAGGCATTACCGCATGAACCGTTACATTCTTCTTTTATTATGGGAAGAATGGCGGTTGCAGCGAAAGAAGGCGGTGCTGTGGGAATTCGCGCGAATACAAAAGAAGACATACAAGAAATACAGACTCAGGTCGATCTTCCGATTATTGGAATTGTAAAAAGAGATTATGACGACAGTAAGGTGTACATCACTCCAACAATGAAAGAGATTGAGGAGTTAATGGAAGTGAAGCCAGAGATTATTGCGATTGATGCGACAGAGGCACTTCGACCGGGAAATGTTACATTGGATGAATTTTATTATCAGATTAGGGAGAAATATCCGGATCAGCTTCTAATGGCAGATTGTTCAACTGTGGAGGAAGCAATTCATGCAGATGAGCTTGGATTTGATTTTATCGGAACTACGATGGTCGGATATACAGAACAGAGCAAGGGAGATAGAATCGAAGCAAATGATTTTGAAATCTTAAGAAAAATTGTGGCACAGGTAAAACATCGTGTGATTGCAGAAGGTAATATCAACACTCCAGAGAAAGCAAAAAGAGTTATTGAGTTGGGAGCATTCAGTGTAGTGGTTGGTTCTATCATTACAAGACCACAATTGATTACAAGATCATTTGCTGAGGCACTGGAATAGAAAAGCGGGCTTAATATTTTTCACATAAAACAAGAATAATAAAAAGAAAAGGAGAAAGAATCATGAAAAATCTTGACAAGTACAAAGGAGTCATTCCGGCATTTTATGCATGTTATGACAAGGAGGGAAATATCAGCCCAGAAGGAGTGCAGGCTCTGACAAGATATTTCGTAGAAAAAGGGGTAAAGGGCGTATATGTTAACGGGTCTTCCGGAGAATGTATTTACCAGAGCGTGGAAGATCGTAAGATTGTCCTGGAAAATGTGATGAAAGCAGCAGAAGGGAAATTGACAGTCATTGCCCATGTGGCGTGCAACAATACCAAAGACAGTATGGAGCTTGCAAGACATGCAGAGAGCCTTGGGGTAGATGCAATTGCGGCAATTCCTCCGATTTATTTCCATCTTCCTGAATATGCGATTGCACAGTACTGGAATGATATCAGTTTGGCAGCACCAAATACAGACTTTGTCATCTATAATATTCCGCAGCTTGCAGGAGTAGCACTTACGATGGGATTGTTTGCAGAGATGAGGAAGAATCCAAGAGTCATTGGTGTAAAGAATTCATCTATGCCAGTGCAGGATATTCAGATGTTCAAACAGGCAGCAGGAGAAGATTATATCGTCTTTAATGGTCCAGATGAGCAGTTTATCAGTGGACGTGTTATCGGAGCAGAGGGCGCTATCGGCGGAACATATGGTGTTATGCCAGAGTTATTCCTTAAGATGGACGAGTATGTAAAGGCAGGAGATATGGAGAAAGCAAGAGAGATTCAATATGCTGTAGATGCAATTATCTATAAGATGTGCTCAGGCCATGGCAATATGTATGGCGTGATCAAGGCAATTCTTAAGATTAATGAAGGACTGGAACTCGGAGGAGTCAGAGAACCATTGCCGGCACTGATTGAGTCTGATATGGCAATCGTTGAAGAGGCTGCAAAGATGATTCGCGATGCAAAAGAAGCGTATCTCGCATAAAAAATATCAAAATCAGACACGAATGAGAATATAGGAGGAGAGAATAGAATGCAAGGTTTTACAGTAATAGATTTGGTGATCTTGATTGTGTATCTGGCAGCAGTATTGTTAGCAGGACTTCATTTCGCCAAAAGGGAGATGAAGGGAAAAGAATATTTTAAGGGAGATGGAACGGTACCGTGGTGGGTAACTTCTGTTTCTATCTTCGCAACGTTGTTAAGTCCGATATCCTTCCTGTCACTGGCAGGAAATTCATATGCAGGGACATGGATCATGTGGTTTGCTCAGCTTGGAATGCTTCTGGCAATTCCACTTACCATTAAGTTCTTCTTGCCAATTTACAGTAAACTGGATATTGATACCGCATACCATTATCTGGAATTAAGATTTGGAAGTAAAGGACTGCGTGTGTTAGGGGCTGTGATGTTCATCATTTATCAGGTAGGGCGTATGTCTATTATCATGTACCTGCCATGTATGGTACTTTCCAGTCTGACGGGCATTAATGTAAATCTGCTGATTGTAATCATGGGAATTATCGCAATCATTTATTCCTATACAGGTGGATTGAAATCAGTACTTTGGACAGACTTTATCCAGGGTTCTGTGTTATTGATCGGTGTAACTTTTTCGCTGTTCTTCCTGTTAGCACATATTGATGGAGGAATTGGAGCAATCTTCCATGCTTTTGCAACAGAGCATAAGTTCCTGGCAGTAGATCAGCCAATCTTCAATCCGAATATCCTAAAAGACAGTGTGTTTATTATGATCGTCGGAGCCGGATTTAATACCATGGGATCTTATGTATCAAGTCAGGATATTGTACAGCGTTTTACAACAACCACGGATACGAAGAAGTTAAATAAGATGATGCTGACAAATGGTGGATTATCTATCTTCATTGCAACTGTATTCTATCTGATTGGTACTGGATTATACGTATTCTATCAGCAGAATGCATTACCGCCGGCAGCAGCACAGGATCAGATCTTTGCATCTTACATTGCATTTGAACTTCCGGTGGGATTCACAGGACTTCTTCTGGCTGCCATCTACGCAGCAGCACAGTCCACATTGTCTACAGGACTGAACTCTGTGGCAGCAAGCTGGACGCTGGATATTCAGGCACGTTTGTCTAAGAAGGAATTGAGTTTTGAGAAACAGACCAAGATTGGTCAATATGTATCCCTGATTGTTGGTATTTTTGCAATCGTAGTATCTATGGTACTTGCAAATGGCGGCGTGAAGTCTGCATATGAATGGTTCAACGGATTTATGGGACTGGTACTTGGAATTCTGATAGGAACATTTATCCTTGGAGCATTTACAAAAGTGGCAAATACATTTGGGGCAACACTGGCATTTATTGCAGCATCCGCAGTCATGGTAGGAATAAAATATTTTGTACCGGCAGAAGATGTTACTATCTGGTCATACTCCATTATCTCAATTGCAGTATCTCTGGTAGTAGGAATTCCTGCAAGTATGATCTGGAGAAAGGTGAAAGGAGATACTTCTGAGCCTGCGAAGTACACAACCATTTACACTTCAAAATAAAAGGAGAAGTTGAGATGATATACGGAAATATTCATAATATGGAAGAGTTTTCTTGTCTGGAAGAGAAGATCAAAGAATGCTTCGTATATGTAATGGAGCATGACATGGCGGTATATGAGAAAGGGAGCCATGAAATTGACGGAGAACGTTTCTTTGTAAACGTAGTAGAATATACTACAACTACACCAGAGGAGCGTTTTTGGGAAGCACATAAAAAATATCTGGATGTACATGTGATGATCCATGGAACGGAGCAGATTGATCTGAACTTTATTCAGAATATGGAGCAGAAGGAATTCGTGGAAAAGGATGATTTCCTTCCGTTAGAAGGGGAAAAGAAAGCATCGGTTATCTTACAGGATGGCGATTTCCTGATCTGTTATCCAAGTGACGGACATCGTACTGCGGTTGCCGTGGATGGACCAGAAACGATTAAAAAAGCTATTTTTAAAGTATTAATATAATATTTACAAAAGGCAAATCGGAGAAGAATCCAGGATTTGCCTTTTTGTAGTAACTGCTCAGCCGTAGATTGCGCAATGAAAAAGAATATATTATAATGAAAGGACAAAAGCCAGCAAAATGATAAAAAAATATGTAAGTATAGATATCGGCGGTACTGCGATGAAATATGGGCTTATCAGTGAAGAAGGAGTTATTCTTGCCCGGAGTGAACAAAAGACAGAGGCTTATAAAGGTGGAGCGTCTATTCTTGAAAAAGCTGTCAGGATTGTGGAAGGATTTTTGAAGAGAGAAGAGATTAGCGGCATCTGTATCTCCACTGCAGGTATGGTCGATACGGTTAAGGGTGAGATATTCTATTCAGCACCTCTGATCCCCAGATACGCGGGAACCAAATTTAAAGAAACTATGGAACGGAAATTCGGAATTCCCTGTGAAGTGGAAAATGATGTGAATTGTGCCGGACTTGCAGAATATATGTCTGGTGCATCGAAAGGATGTCATAGTGCACTGATGTTGACAGTCGGAACAGGGATTGGGGGCTGCATTGTATTAAATGGCGAGATTTACCATGGATTCAGTAACAGTGCCTGCGAGATTGGTTATATGCATATGGCAGGCAGTGATTTTCAAACAATGGGTGCTGCCAGCATATTGACGAGAAAAGTGGCAGAGTGGAAGAATGAACCGGAAGAAAACTGGAACGGTTATCATATTTTTGAAGAAGCAAAAAAAGGGGATGAACTGTGTAACAAAGCAATCAATGAAATGGTGGATGTATTGGGACAAGGCATCGCGAATGTTTGTTATGTGATTAATCCGGAGATCGTCGTACTGGGCGGTGGAATTATGGCACAGGAAGAGTTCCTGAGAAAGAAGATTGAAGATGCCGTGAGTTGGTATTTAATTCCAAGTATTGCTGCTCACACAAAGATTGCATTTGCAAAACATAGAAATGACGCAGGTATGTTGGGGGCATTTTATCATTTTCAAAATTGTCATAGGAGATAAAGGGTGAAGATACAATGGAATACTATGTAAAATCTGTAGTTCCAATCATAGAATCAAATTATGATAACTTTACAACTGTGGAAAAGACGATTGCAGACTTTTTCATTTATAATCGTAAGAAGGTAGATTTTTCTGCGAAAGCAATTGCAGAACGGTTATATGTCTCGGAGGCATCGCTCTCACGCTTTGCTAAGAAATGTGGCTATCGGGGCTATCGAGAGTTTGTGTATCAGTATGAAGAGACATTTGTTGAAAAGCAGGAATCCATGACGGGAAATACGAGAATGGTATTGAATGCATATCAAGAGCTTCTGAATAAGACTTACAATCTGGTGAATGAGGCTCAGATTGCCAGAATCAGCAGATATTTGAATCAGGCGGAACGAGTCTTCGTATGTGGCAAGGGGAGTTCTGGTCTTGCTGGCGGTGAGATGGAACTGCGTTTTATGAGAATCGGTGTAGACATTGATTCGATTCGGGATTCTGATTTGATGAGGATGCAGGCGGTATTTCAGGACAAACGGAGTTTGGTATTTGGAATCAGTATCAGTGGTGAAAAGGAAGATGTCTTGTATCTTTTGTATGAGGCACACAAAAGAGGGGCTAAGACGGTACTTTTGACGGCCAAGAATAAAGGGATCTTTGATGAATTTTGTGATGAGGTAGTGCTTCTGCCATCCTTGCGGCATCTGAATCATGGAAATGTAATATCACCGCAGTTCCCGATTCTGGTTATGCTTGATATTATCTATTCCTATTATGTGGAACAAGATAAATTTGAGAAAGAAATTCTTCATGATAACACTTTGCGTGCATTAGAAGAAGGAAGCAAGATGCATCAAAATATTCAATCATTATAATTTAGTGGGAGGAACAGCATGATTATTAAAAATGTAAAGGTGTATACGGAGGAAAAGACTTTTTCTGATGGGATAATCTATATCAAAGATGGGGTATTTGATAAGATTATTATATCTGAAACATCTCCGGTGAATGTGGATTCACTGAGGAATCTGGAGGGTGATTTGGATGAAGTGATTGATGGACAGGGGAGCTATGCTATCCCGGGGTTGATCGATCTACATTTTCACGGATGTAAAGGGTACGATTTCTGTGATGGCACCAAAGAAGCAATTGCAGAAATTGCAAAGTATGAGGCTTCCATTGGAGTAACAGCTATTGCACCGGCAACGATGACGCTTCCGGTGGAAGAGCTGGAGAGAATCCTTGCAGTTGCAGCATCCTACAAAAAGGAAGCAGAAGAAAGTGGAACACAGGGCGCAGATCTGATTGGAATCAATATGGAAGGACCATTTATCAGTCCGACCAAAAAAGGGGCACAGGACGAGCGGAATATCATCCCATGTGATTCGGATATCTGTCAGAGATTTCTGGACGCGTCGGAAGGACTGGTGAAATTCGTCGGAATCGCGCCAGAATGCAGTGAAGAATCGGTACATTTTATTCAGCAGATGAAGGACAAAGTCCATATCTCTTTGGCACATACGAATGCTGATTACGATACTGCTATGGATGCATTTCAGGCAGGAGCAAATCACGCTGTACATCTGTACAACGCCATGCCATCATTTACTCATCGTGCTCCAGGTGTTATCGGAGCAGTGGCAGACAACAAGCATGTCAATGCAGAATTGATCTGCGATGGTGTGCATATCCATCCATCTGTTGTTCGTGCGACATTCCAGATGCTCGGCGCAGACAGAATGATTCTGATCAGCGACAGTATGCGTGCGACCGGCATGCCGGATGGACGTTATACTTTGGGTGGGTTAGAAGTTGATGTGGTCGGTAATCGGGCAACGCTCGTATCGGACGGTGCACTGGCAGGTTCCGCAACCAATCTCCTGGACTGCATGAGAACAGTAGTGAAAAAGATGGGAATTCCATTAGAGACAGCAGTTGCCTGTGCAACAATGAATCCGGCAAAAGCCTTGGGAGAATACGAAAATTATGGTTCAATTACGCCAGGGAAAAAAGGAAACGTTGTATTGCTGGATTCAGAGTTGAATCTGAAAATGGTTGTAAAGGAGGGGACGGAGGTTTTTTGATTTTCCTCCGTCCCCAATTATAGGTTGATGGTATAAATCTTGGTGGGACGGCCGCGCATGTGACTGGATTTTTGGAAGGAGGTCGTTGCCACTCCGCAGTCTTCCAACTTTTGAAGAATCCGATTGGCACCCCGCAGAGAGATGTGGAAGTTTTCAGCCAGATCTGTGCTGGTGATTTCGCGTTTTCCAAGCAATATTAAGAGCCGTGTAAGGCGATGGATTGTCATGGTTGACAGGGAGGATTGCTTGGCAATTTCTTGCATCTGTGGGGTGATGATTGTACTGGCGATAGTACGGTTGTCGGCATCCAGAGGACCAATCAGTTTCTGGTCTTCGTCCACTAGAAAGGAATCGCCTGAGATTCCGGACGAGACCAGGGCAGTCTGCGAATTGGTTATGGCTTCTTCTACGGTATTACCAATGCCATAGGAGATATTCAGGTTAAAATCAATAGAATCATTCAGATAAATCGCAAGAAGGTTCTGTTTAAAGTCCGCAGTGATGTAAGACAGAACCGCTTTTTCTGTAAGGACCAGAGTTTTTTCACGCCGTTTTTGCAGGATAAAATCCAGGTCATTCTTATGTGCAAAATCCATCAATGCTTTTTGCAAAGAAATCTCTAAGCGCTCTGACCAGATGCGGTCTTTGGTTTCCTTTGGAGAAATGGAAATGACAGCAGGAGCATGAGCAGTTATTTTCTCGATTTTTATCTTGGCCAGCAGATGTTGCAGAACATCGCGAACATATTCATCGGTTCCTGACGCGAAGACACAAGGAATATGTAAATCTTTTAAGCGTGGTACCAGACTGCTGTAACGACAGATCACCAGATCAATCTGATCTTGTTCCCATAACTTTTGAATATGTTTCAGAGTAGAATCTTCTACAGTGTATAGTTCTTCCAGTGTAGCAACAGAAAGCCAGTGAGAAAAGTCTGGGAATGTATCCATGATGCTTTTATTATCCAGAAGACTTAGGACAGATGCCCGCGGTTCTACATTTACGAAAACATCAAAAATAATCCGTTCAGGATCCAATGAACGGTTCTCAATCAGCAATGTCAGGGGAATTCTGTAAAAGCTTTCATTATCTGTATCAAGAGAAAGAATTGGCTTGAGAGGTTTGTCAATAGCACGCTCTAATACAGTCTGAACGACGATTCCAGTGGTAAGAATACCATCTGCCCAAGATTCATTTTCCAGATAAATTGCTTTTAAATCCGTGAATTTTTCATACTCCACGAAACGAAAACTGACATTTTCTGGTGGTTTCTTTAAAGTGTCTTTCATATATCTAACTAAATATCTTGAAGTAATAATAAGAATATGGTAGGTCATACCTGCACCTCCTGATTTACTTATTTATATTTTCTATTAAAGTGTTCCATAAATCAATAGGTATCTTCCAAAAATCGAAAAAAAGAATGTAATTTTATCTATATTTAACAAAATTTACAAACAATATTTGATAATAATTGATAAATTCAGAAAACTGAATTATAATCCAAATAAAAGAACAGTTCTTTAAATATTCCTAAAATGAATTGGAGGAGAAAAGAATGGGTGCGGAACAATTATTAGAAGAGGCAAAGATGTATGAACAGCAGTTGATAGAGAAGAGACGTTATCTTCATCAACACGCGGAGACAGAATTTGACCTGCATGATACTGTGGCATTCGTGAAAGCGGAATTGCAGTCTATGGGATATGAACCACAGGAATGTGGAAAAGCAGGATTGATTGTAAATGCAGGTGGAAAAAAATCAGGGAAGGTATTCCTGATCCGCGGAGACATGGATGCTTTGCCGATGGCGGAACAGGCAGAGGTGGATTTTCCTTCTGAAACGGGAAAAATGCATGCCTGTGGTCATGATATGCATACAACGATGATGCTGGGAGCAGCAAAGCTGTTAAAAGAGCATGAGGATGAGATCGAGGGAACTGTGAAGTTGATGTTCCAGCCGGCGGAAGAGATCTTTGAAGGGGCTCACGATATGATTGAAGCAGGAGTACTGAAGAATCCAGATGTTGATGCAGCGTTGATGATCCATGTAATGGCAGGACAGCCATTCCCGGCAGGAACGGTTATCGTTAGTGATGGAGGAATCAGCGCACCGGGTGCGGACTATTTTAGAATTATGAGTATCGGTATGCTGAGCGGATTCTTTATCTTGATTCCTCTTGGAAAGAAACTTTGTATGAGCGTTTCTAAAACAGAAAACGCAAGTACATGGAAATATGTATTGAGCGGTACATTTATGTTATGTCTGTTCGCTGTTTATGTACCAGTTCTTCTGATTGGTGATACCATTCGGGCTGCAGTTATGCTTACCGGTCTTGTGATAGCAGTTGTTCTTGGAATCCTTGCTTCAAAACCGAAGCTTAGATGGCTGAATGACTTTATCATGGCATTCTCCATGATCGGTGGTATGGTTTCATCCTTGTTATGGACAAGTATTTTACAGTAAGAGGAGGTAGAGGACATGAGTAAAGATAAGAAGAAAAATAATGTTGTAATGGATCCTTTTCAGCAATGGTCACACAGTAAAGGCCGCATTGGCACGGTGATCGCTTTGATTTATATGGTGTCGGTTCCGTTTATCGTATTAGGATATTATCATGCAATTCCTTCTCTTGGAGAAGTGTTTAATCTGGCGACGATCAGTATTCTGATGATTTATATTCCGGTCGGTATCTCTGAAGCAATCAGTTATACTCCAATCCTTGGAAGTTCGGCATATCTTACTTTTATTACCGGAAATATTATGAACCTGAAGGTTCCATGTGCGATCAACGCAATTAAATTGTCAGATACTGAGCAGAATACACCAGAAGGTGATGCGATTGCATCTGTAGCAGTAGCAGTTTCCTCTATCATGACGGTTATCATTCTGGCACTTGCTGCACTGTTGAGTTCAAGAATTGGATTCGTATTTGAGATACCACAGGTTAAGACGGCTTCAAACTACATTATCCCGGCTCTTTTTGGTTCCCTGACATTAGGTTTGTTCTCTAGCAGCAGCTCTGGAGATAAAGTAGTTAAGGGTGGAACAAAAGGCGTGATCCCTGTATTGATCATTGTATCTGTACTTTCCTTACTGGTACGTATTTCTTCCGGCGGATCTCTGTTTGGAGCAATCGGATTCCTGATTATTGCAATGCTTCCGATTGCAATCATTACTTCCAGAATTATGTGGAAAAAGGGAATTATCCAGGTTGTGGATAATCCGCAGAATGTGAAGAAGGATGAGAAGAAAGAGGAAGAATAGATTTGAATCATAGAAACTTGTTTTCATGAGTAGATTGCGATATAATAGCTTATGTACACATGAATGTACAATTTTGATGAAAAGGAGAATCTGTGATATGAAATATGTATGTGAAGTTTGTGGCTGGGAATATGACGAAGAAGCAGGATATCCAGAAGGCGGTATTGCACCAGGAACTAAATGGGAAGATGTACCGGAAGATTTTGAGTGTCCGCTTTGCTCTGTAGGAAAGGATCAGTTCGCTGAAGCTTAAAGAACAGAAGAATAGAAGGCCTGCCATACTGATATTTTCAGTGTGACAGGCCTTTTGAAACTGCCATATGATCAGAGGAACATTTTTATGAATAGAATTATCTTTTTGGGAGACAGTATTACCGATGCGCACCATAATCTGGGCGTGGATCCTCTGAGCCTGGGAGATGGCTATGTTCAGTTGATTGCTCAGAGGCTGAAGAATACGGATTCAGGCATTCGGGTGTTGAATCGGGGGCATGATGGATTTACTCTTCAGGGAGTATTACGCTTCCTGGGAAGGGACTGTATTCTGCAGAAACCAGACGTGGTGAGTATTCTTGTCGGATGCAATGATGTCGGAGTGATGATGAATACAGGAAAAGATCTGACAGATCAAGGATTTGCTGAGAATTATGAACGATTGCTGACTGAGATACAAGAGGAGACCAGAGCCAGAATCGTCTGCATGGGTCCTTTTCTGTTCCCATATCCTCTGGAATATCAGAATTGGATTCCGGGAATTCTGCAGGCGGAACAGATTATCCGTGAAGTAGCCGGAAAACATCATCAGTTGTTCATTCCTTTGCATGAGGAGATGCAGGAAGCGGCTGAAAGGTACGGCTATGATGCGTTGACAACAGATGGGATTCACCTGACAAGAAAAGGTGCCGAGATTGTGGCTGACAGATGGATAAAAGGAGTAAAATGAGACTGTTGCTGGTATTTATCTTGACAAAATCAAGGAAATCAGGTAGGATTTTAGACAAACCTGTTTTTTATATGATTCAAAGGCTTAGAAAAGAAGAAGTAGTAATCTTTACACCCATACAGAAAGTTGCCGGTTGATGAGAGGCGCATGAAGGAAGCGGTTATGAATACATCTTGGAGCTGCACACCGAAAATATCAGATACTTTTTGTGTATGCGCAATGAAGTATCAGTAGGCTGTGACGTAAGGCACACGTTACTGTGCGAGAGTTGTGAATACGCAACTTACAGAGACTGTTTATGCGAATGGCAGTGAATCAAGGTGGTACCACGGTATATATCCCGTCCTTATCTATGATAAGGGCGGTTTTTTATGATACAGGGATTTTGTCCTAATAGAACATTTCCGAAAAGTGTGGGTCTGTAACATTTATATAAGAATCATAGAATAAAAAAAGAAAAGGAGAGAAAACAATGGGAATTTATGAAGAATTGCAGGCGAGGGGACTGATTGCTCAGGTAACAGATGAAGATGATATCAGAGAGCTGGTTAACAATGGAAAGGCGACTTTTTATATAGGATTTGATCCAACTGCAGACAGTCTCCATGTGGGACACTTTATGGCACTCTGCCTGATGAAGCGTCTGCAGGATGCAGGAAATAAGCCGATTGCTCTGATTGGCGGTGGAACCGCGATGATCGGAGATCCGTCCGGTAGAACCGATATGCGTCAGATGATGACGAAAGAGACTATCCAGCATAACTGTGAATGCTTTAAAAAGCAGATGAGTCGTTTTATTGATTTTTCAGATGGAAAAGCACTGATGGTCAATAATGCAGACTGGCTTCTGGATCTGAATTATATTGATGTACTCCGTGAAGTAGGAGCACACTTCAGTGTAAACCGCATGCTGACAGCAGAGTGCTATAAGCAGAGAATGGAAAGAGGACTTAGTTTCCTGGAGTTCAATTATATGATCATGCAGAGCTATGATTTCTACGCATTATACCAAAAATATGGATGTAATCTGCAGTTTGGTGGTGATGATCAGTGGAGTAATATGCTTGGCGGAACAGAGTTGATTCGTCGTAAATTAGGAAAGAATGCATGTGCAATGACGATTACATTACTTCTCAATTCTGAAGGCAAGAAGATGGGTAAGACTCAAAGCGGTGCAGTATGGCTTGACCCGAATAAGACTTCTCCATTTGAATTCTATCAGTACTGGAGAAATGTTGCAGATGCAGATGTATTAAAGTGCATCCGTATGCTCACGTTCCTTCCATTAGAAGAGATCGACAAGATGGATTCATGGGAAGGCGCACAGTTGAATACTGCAAAAGAGATTCTTGCATATGAATTGACCAAACTGGTTCATGGAGAAGAAGAAGCACAGAAAGCACAGGAAGCGGCAAAAGCATTGTTCAGCAAAGGTGCAGCAGCAGATATGCCTACTACAGAATTGACAGAAGCAGATCTGACGGAAGGAAATATTGATATTCTTACTATGCTCGTAAAAACAGGATTAGTTCCGTCCAAATCAGAAGCGCGTCGTGCAGTACAGCAGGGCGGAGTAGCTGTGGATGGTGAAAAGATAACGGATATCTACGCATCATTTGCCGGAGAAGATCTGAATGGTGAAGGTATTGTCCTGAAGAAAGGTAAGAAGAATTTCAGAAAAGTTGTTTTAGTCTAGCATGCTGCATGTTGGCATGTTGTCGAGTGATAAGGAATGAGAAAAATGAAAAAATATAAAATATTTCTTTTGTTACTCTGTCTGATGTTTATCCTGTCAGGATGTAAAGCAAAAGAGAAGCAGACAGAGGAGACAACGAAAGAACCATTGAAGATAGAATCTGAAGAAGAAGTACCGGAGGAAGAGGAATCTGAAGAACAGGTACAGGAGCCGGAGGAACCTCAGACAAATGGAAAGCTGATCGTAATTGATCCGGGGCATTCCGGGGTGGTCGCTCAGGGAACGGAACCAGTAGGACCTGGAGCATCTGAATATAAAGCAGCAGATTCCGGTGGGACCTGTGGTGTTAGCACAGGGATTCCGGAGTATGAACTGACACTGACATTATCTGTAAAACTAAAGGCAGAATTAGAAAACAGAGGATATACAGTCATAATGACAAGGGAGACGAATGATGTCCCAATGAGCTGTACACAGAGAGCAGATGTGGCAAATCAGAATGGTGCGGACGCATTTGTCAGAATACATGCAAATGGTTCGGAGAACAGTGGGGCACAAGGTGCCATGACAATCTGTACAACACCTTCCAGTCCTTATGTTCCGGGGCTTTACAGTCAGTCCCGGGCATTATCTGACTGTATTATCAATCATCTTTGCGCGGCAACCGGATGCAGAAGCGAAGGAGTATGGGAAACAGATTCCATGAGTGGAAATAACTGGAGCCAGGTTCCGGCCACCATTGTGGAAGTAGGATATATGACGAATCCACAGGAAGATCAACTGATGGCAACGGAAGATTATCAGAATAAGATCGTGCTGGGGATTGCAGACGGAATTGAAGATTATTGTTTCTGATTGCCTCATGATAATGAGGAAAAAAATAAGGAGGAATAGTATTATGGCATTTCAGGAAATAGCAATTAACAGTTTAGAATTCAATCCATTTCAGAAGATTTCAAAAGAATGGATGCTGATCACAGCGGGTGATGAAACCAAAAGCAATACGATGACAGCAAGCTGGGGAGGCCTGGGAATCATGTGGGGCAAAAACATTGCAACCGTGTATATCCGTCCACAGCGTTACACTAAGGAATTCGTTGACCAGAATGATACATTTACCATTTCATTTCTTGCGGAAGAATACAGAAAAGCATTGAATGTATGTGGAAGTGTGTCTGGAAAGAATGTGGAAGATAAGTGGAAAGAAGCAGGGCTTCATCCATATTATGTAGACGGTACAACAGCTGTAGAAGAAGCGGATCTCGTATTTGTCTGCAAAAAACAATATCATCAGACTATGAAACCAGAATGTTTCGATGTCACTGAAAATGATGACAAATGGTATCCTGATAAAGATTATCATGAAATGTATATGGCAGAGATTGTAAAGATTCTGAAGAAGGGATAGCTGATATGTTAAGAGATAAGATGCTGTGGATATTCCCAAGTGATATGTTACGGGATGAGTATCGTCAATGTGTGGATGAAGGTCGTTGTGTAGAAGAATATGCTCCCGAGATTGAAAAAATCCTTGCAATAGAGGAGGAAGATAGTCGAAACGCACAGGCGAAAAGACTATTGCTTCAGATGGAACAGACTCCGATAAAAGAAGATTTTGGATATCTGGAGCCAGTGTCTTATGAGGAGATTCAGCGATGTCTGAGTGAAGAAGCAAAGCAGAATTATCCGTACGATACAGATCATCTCAAAGACCATGTGTTAGGTGCAGTCTATGGAAGAATTACGGCCTGTGTACTTGGAATTCCTGTGGAGGGATGGCCACGCAAGAAGATAAGGGAATATCTGGAGGCAACAGATCAGATGCCTTTAGCATATTATATTTCCTCAACGAAGGATGATACTGTCCGGGAAAGATTTGATCTCCGGGAAGAAGATGCAATGACGTCTTATGACCGTCAGAAAGTAGAATGGTACGATAATCTGAATGGGCAGTTTCCGAATGATGATGATATTAACTATACCGTAATTGCGCTCAAGATCCTTGAACGATATGGAAGAGACTTTACGATGGAAGATGTTGCGGAGGCATGGCTTCTTGGAATCCCTGCATTCCATGCCTGTACCGCAGAGCGTGCAGCTATCCGGAATCTGATGAATGGGGTATTACCGCCGAAGTCAGCTGTGGAATGTAATCCTTACCGGGAATGGATCGGAGCTCAGATACGGGGAGATTTCTTCGGCTATGTGAATCCCGGCCATCCATTAGAAGCAGCAGAGATGGCATACCGTGATGCATCGGTGTCTCATACGAAGAATGGTGTCTATGGAGAGATGTTCATTGCAGCCTTGATCAGTCTGTGCTTTGTTCCGGATATGACGATGATAGAGAGAATCTATACAGCATTGCAGCAGATTCCGCCCAAGAGTCGGTTAAAAGAAAGTCTGGATGAAGTGTGTCGGTGGTATGAACAGGGATGGACATTTGATACAATGGCCGAAACAGTGCATCAAAGATATCACGAAGAAGAGATGTTTGACTGGTGCCTGACCATTCCGAATGCTATGCTGGTCGTTGCATGCCTGCTCTGTTATGATAACTTTGACGATGCAGTGACCGCTGCAGTGCTGTCTGGATTTGATACGGACTGTAACGGGGCAACCGTAGGTTCCATTATGGGAGCGATTCATGGATTGAAAGGCATAGATCCGAAATGGTATGAAGCATTCGATGGGATTGCCCGTACCAGTGTGCATGGATATCATGAGATACCATTGCAAGAATTGGCAGAGCGGACAATCTCACTGATAAAAGAATAGATGAATATAGTTGGAAAAAGATAAACAGCCGGATTGCATAGAATCTCATGGAAACTATGTGTCCGGCTGTTTAGATGATAGAGTTGTCATGGTATTTGAAAGTATTTTCTGTAGAAAGCCATATAAGGATTATTGTTTCAGATATTGAATGCTGTAAGGAGGTAATTCCAGCTCTCCATTCATGGAGAGTTTTCCATGAGTCAGTAATTCGACCGCATCTCCTTGAAGATCCTGATGCCTTGCAGTATAAGGGGTATCTGCTGCATTGATCGCAACCATCACTCGTTCTGTATCTGAAGAGCGCTCAAAGATCAGCTGATGATTCTGGATCAAGACATTTCGATAAGTGCCATTGCACAGAGCACCGCTGTTCTGGCGGGTACGAATTAATAGTTTCATAAAGTCTGTCAGTTCATTGGGCTTTGGCACATCGAAACAAGGTCGCAGTGAATAGTCGTTATCCGGCGCTTTTTCTCCGGGTTCTCCCCATTCACTCCCATAATACAGGCATGGAATCCCAGGCATCCCCAGTAAAAGACCATAGGCCAGAGGAATGTGTTCCTTGTTCGTTAATATACTTGCAAGTCTCGTGACATCATGATTATCCACAAAAGTCATCAGATGCTTGCCACGATAGATACACCAGGGATCAGCTCCAAATTGACGATGCAGAGAATGTGCGATCTCAAAAAGGTTCATGGAGTTAAAGCTTGAGAAAATCCCCTTGTAACATTCATAGTTTGTACAGCTGTGAAGCATATCATCATTCACGATCAGATTATAGTCTCCGAATAATACTTCTCCGATCAGAGCAAAATCAGGTTTTAATTCCTGAACATAAGAACGGAGCCTGCGCATAAAATTATGATCCAGGCTGTAAGCAACATCCAGTCTCAGACCATCAATATCGAATTCATCTACCCAGAATCTGACACACTCCAGCAGATATTCTATAACAGCCGGATTCTGAAGATTCAGTTTGACCAGCTCATAATGTCCTTCCCAGCCTTCATACCAGAATCCGTCATTGTAACAGCTGTTTCCGTCAAAGTTAATATGAAACCAGTCTTTGTATGGAGAATCCCATTTCTTTTCCTGTACGTCCTGAAATGCCCAGAAACCACGTCCTACGTGGTTGAATACGCCATCCAGGACAATCTTGATTCCATGTTCGTGAAGACAGTTACAGACTTCGAAAAAATCTTCATTCGTTCCAAGCCGGCAGTCGATCGTTTTGAAATCACGGGTGTCATAACCATGGTTGTCGGATTCAAAGATTGGATTCAGAAGAATAGAATCAATTCCCAAGTCGTCCAGATAATCCGTCCATTCCATTAATTTGCGGATTCTAGGAACACATTCTCCGTCATTGTGAACAGGAGCACCACAGAAACCTATGGGATAGATTTGATAAAAAACACTATTGTAGGCCCACATTTTATACCTCTCTTCCTTGAAATAATCATTCAGTTGTAGTATCGTAAGAGATGTCTCAAGGCAGAGACACTTACAGCAGTTATTATAGCAAAAATCGGAAGAAAAATCAAAGAAAATGGTTGACACGCGTGGCACCGTATAATATAATAATTCAGTGTGAAAAAACGAGAAACAGCACGAAACCAAAGCCCCGGAGTCTTGCTGATTCTGATATAATTATTACAATGTTAATGATTCATAGGAGGTAAACCAATGAAAACTTATATGGCTAATCCAGATAAGATTGAAAGAAAATGGTATGTAGTTGACGCTGCGGATTATACATTAGGACGTTTAGCATCAGAAGTAGCTAAGGTTTTAAGAGGAAAGAATAAACCGGAATTTACACCACATGTTGATACAGGTGATTATGTAATCGTTGTAAATGCTGAGAAAGTAAAAGTAACAGGTAAGAAGCTGAATCAGAAGATTTATTACAATCACTCTGATTATGTAGGAGGAATGAAAGAGACTACATTAGCTGAGATGATGAACAAGAAACCTGAAAAAGTGATTGAACTTGCTGTAAAGGGAATGCTTCCAAAAGGACCTTTAGGAAGATCTATGATTAAGAAACTTCATGTATACGCTGGACCAGAGCATGAACAGCAGGCTCAGAAACCAGTAGAACTGAAATTTTAAGGAAAGGTTGAAAGGAGGATATTACAGTGGCTAAAGCAAAATTCTACGGAACAGGAAGAAGAAAAAAATCAATCGCAAGAGTATATTTAGTACCAGGAACAGGTAATATTACTATAAATAAAAGAGATATCGATGAGTATCTTGGACTGGAAACATTAAAAGTTGTTGTACGTCAGCCATTGGTTGCTACAGAGACATCTGACAAATTCGATGTAATCGTTAACGTAAAAGGCGGCGGATACACAGGACAGGCAGGAGCAATCCGCCATGGTATCGCAAGAGCACTTCTTCAGGCAGATCCAGATTACAGACCGGTTCTGAAGAAAGCTGGATACTTAACACGTGATCCACGTATGAAAGAACGTAAGAAGTACGGTCTCAAAGCAGCACGTAGAGCACCACAGTTCAGCAAGCGTTAATCATACATTCATACGAGACAAATACAGATATTCAAGGTCCATCTGGGATTATCCCGGGTGGACTTTTTGTAATTCTCCGGAATTTCTTTGTTTTCTGATATTCGCATTTTTTGTGCACTGAATAATCACAAAATTGAGATTCTTTGTTCTTTTTTCATACCCAGGAAAAGTCTGTGGTACAATATTGAAAGGTATCATTGCTATGCAGAGATTTCTTTGTGAGAATCTGTATTGGAGGAATTAGGATATGCAGATTATATTAGTTGTAGAAGATGATTATGATTTGAATCAGGCGATCTGTTATTCTTTGAAAAAGTCAGGATATGGAGTTTATGGTGTGACTTTTATGGAAAAAGGGAAGCAGATTTTTTTGGGGAATCAGATAGATATGGTCCTTCTGGATGTGAATCTTCCAGATGGCGAGGGATTCTCTTTTTGCCAGTGGGTAAAAAAGCAAAGAGAAGTTCCGGTCATTTACCTGACAGCCAGGGATATGGAGGAGGATGCTCTGGCAGGATATGAATCCGGGGCAGAAGATTACGTTACTAAACCATTTTCAATGAAGATTTTACTTAGAAAAATAGAAGTCATTTTAAAAAGAACTGCTTCGGTCAATCGTCTGATTTTTGCAGATGAGTATTTATATATAGATTTGGATAATGCACGAGTAACGGTAAAAGGTCAGGAATGCCCTGTCACACCGACAGAGTGCCGTCTGCTTCGTCAATTTCTTATGAACAGGGGACAGCTTCTGACTTATGATCTGTTATTGGAACGGTTGTGGGACAGTGGGGGACAGTTTGTGGACAAGCACGCCCTGGCAGTAAATGTGAATCGTCTGAGGGGAAAGATTGAAGATAAGGATCACAGGTATATTTCAAATGTATATGGGATGGGATATCAATGGATTGGCTGATGTGTATCATGATGATAATTTTATTTGCAGCAGTACTGGTATTGTTATGGAAAAACTACCGGATAAAAAAAGAAGCGAAGTTGTTTGCTGAAAAGGTGGAAGATGTTCTGGATGCTATCGTAACGGGTAAAGAATGGAATATGGAAGAGGAATTGGAGGATAGCCTCTGGGGAAGAACAGGAACACAATTAGCGAAAGCCGGGCACGTATTTCGGAAAAAAGAAGAAGACGGTTTTCGTGAGAAAGAAAGAGTAAAGGGCTTGATTTCTGATATATCCCATCAGACAAGGACGCCCATTGCTAATATAAAACTATACCTGGAACTCCTTGAGGACGAGGAGGTTTCGCAAAGCGGTCAGGAGTTTTTGGGAAAAATCAAAGGGCAGATGGAAAAAATTGATTTTTTAATGCAGAGCATGGTAAAAATGTCAAGGCTTGAAACGGGAATTCTGCAAATACATAAGGAAGACCAAAATCTATACGAAACCATCCGCCATGCAGTTGCCGATGTGGTTCCGGAGGCGGCTTTGAAGGGGATTGATCTATATGTGAACTGCGAAGAAAATATGATGATTCGGCATGACAGCAAATGGACGGAGGAAGCAATTTATAATATTCTGGATAATGCACTCAAGTATACCGAACCTGGTGGAAAGATCCATATTCAGACAGAAAGACAGGAATTATTTTTTAAGATCAGCATTTCCGATACCGGAAAAGGGATTGCCCCGGAGAGGCAGGCAGAGATCTTTACAAGATTTTACCGTGAGCCGGAGGTCCATGATAAACCAGGGGTTGGGATCGGATTATATCTTGCAAGAACAATTATGGAACTTCAGAAGGGCTACATAGAAGTACAGTCTGAAGTGGGAAAAGGAGCGTGTTTTCGCCTGTATTTACCGGTGATTAAATCGTAACATAACCGATCGGGGATTGTCACAATCTTGTGATAATTAAAAATTGAGACAGGTTTGTGATTTTTAGGAGATATTCTATAGAATATCAAAAGAAGGAGGCAAACCAATGAAAGAATACATTGTAGAGACAAGAAGCTTAAAAAAATACTATCAAATGGGTGAAAATACGGTAAAGGCATTGGATGGCGTAGATTTTCGTGTGAAAGATCAGGAATTCGTTGCTATTATCGGAAAAAGCGGATCTGGAAAAAGTACACTTTTGCATATGCTGGGTGGACTGGATGTGCCAACAGAAGGGGAAGTGTTGGTAGAGGGTAAGTGTCTTTTGGGGCTGAAAAAAGAACAGCTTGCCATATTCCGCAGAAGAAAGATCGGGTTTATTTTTCAAAATTATAATCTTGTCCCGGATCTTAATGTATATGAGAATGTTATTCTTCCGGTGGAACTGGATGGGAGAAAGGTTGATGTGGAGTATGTGGATAGGATACTGGAACTTTTAGGGCTGTCAGAGAAGAGGGAAGCTCTTCCTGGAACATTATCTGGTGGACAGCAGCAGAGGGCTGCGATTGCCAGGGCGCTTGCGGCGAAGCCCGCCATTATTCTGGCTGATGAACCGACGGGAAATCTGGATTCGGTTACCAGCCATGATGTACTCGGACTTTTGAAAATGGCAGCAAGACAGTTCAGCCAGACCTTGATCTTGATCACTCATGACAGAGACATTGCACAGCTTGCAGATCGTATCGTACATATTGAGGACGGAAAGATTGTAGGAGATACCAGGAAGGGAAGTGATTCCTATGCTTAAGAATCCGAATCAGAAAGTGATCAAGAGGATGGCACGGAACGCTTTAAAAGTAAACAGGAGAAAGACCATTACTTTGTTCCTTGCGGTTCTTCTTTCTTCCTTTTTGGTATTCACAATATTCACAGTTGGAGATTCTTATTTTAGACTTCAGAAAATTCAGAACATCCGTATGTCAGGAGCTGAATTTGATGCAATCATGTATGGAGTGACGGATGAACAGAAGCAAATGTGTGAGAACAACCCGGATATCGTTCTGACAGGTACGGTGGGAGTCTGTGGATGGGTAGAAAAAACAGATCAGGATTCCACACCTAATGTGGGACTGATCTGGGCAGATGATGGATATTGGACACAGATGATGGAGCCGGTCAGAGAAAAGTTGGAAGGAAGATATCCGACAGCTTTGGATGAGATAATGGTAACAAAATCCGCTTTAAAAGAATGTGGTTACGAAGATCTTGATGTAGGCGATACCCTTGCTATGTCTTATGGAACACATGAGGGAATCTTTACAGGGACTTTTCGAATCTGTGGGATCTGGGATGGATATGGACCCAAGAAGCAGTTTTATGTCTCGAAAGCATTTTATGATCAATCGGGATGGAAGCTTTCTCAGGCAGCTTCCGGTCGTTACTTTATGGATTTTAAGCAGAAAATAATGACAAAAACAGAGCAGAATGCTTTTATCGAAAGTATGGACCTTGGAAAGCAGCAGAATCTTTTCTTCATGGAAGATCTTGGCGCATCGGTTCAGATATTGGCAGGCCTTATTGGCTTGATTGCAGTTACCTGTTTGTGTGCGTATCTGCTTATTTATAATATTATGTATCTTTCCGTAGCTGGAAAAGTTCGTTATTATGGTCTGCTTCAGACGGTCGGAATGACTGAAAAGCAGATAAAAAGGATGATGAAGGAACAGATGCTTCTGATAGGATCTGCAGGGACAGTACTTGGATGTCTGGCAGGGGGGCTGGTATCCTTTTTCCTGATTCCTGTTGTAGTAAAATCCCTTGGAATTAAAAGTGGTTATGTTGGAGCAGACATGGTTCGTTTTCATCCGGCAGTTCTGCTGGCAACCATCTTACTGGTTGGAGTTACCATCTTTCTGGCCAGCCAAAAACCGGCAAAAATGGCAGCAGATATCTCCCCAATAGAAGCGCTTGGTTATCGTCCGACCCATAAAACCGTAAAAGAAAGAAAAGCAGGAAAGGGGAAAGTAATAGCAAGACTTTCTATGGAGCAGTTTACAAAGGATAAGAAAAGAACTGCGGTGGTACTGTTGTCTTTGACAGCCAGTCTGTCTGTGTACCTTTGTATTGTGACCATGCTGGACAGTCAGGCAGCAAGAACCATAGTGTCAAATTATATGGATACGGATATGGTTATTAAAAATGATACGGCATGCAAAGAAAAATCAGAAGACAGAAGAGATATTCTGGATGAATCTTTCGTGAAGTCAATCAAAGAAAATGCTGGAGTCTCTGAAGCACATTCTATGATATTTGCCGAGATTACAGTTCCATGGGAACCGGATTTTGCTGAGATGTGGATGAAAGAATTTTATGCAAAGTGGATGAGCACTCCATATAGTAAGGAAAAGGACGAGTATCAGAATCATCCTGAGAATTTTGGATCCTCTCTGATTGGAATTGATGAACAGGAATTTGATTATTTAAATAACAGTCTTGAGCATCCGATAAATAAAGAGGACTTCCTTTCGGGAAAAGCATGTATTGTTTATCGAAATGGTTTGGATTTCGCAGATACTGACGTAATAGGAAAAAATGTGACATGTGCTTTGTATGAAGATCAACAAACGACAAAAACTTTTATCATAGAAGGAGTTACGGACGAGAATTATTATACGGCACTCCTTGGATACCCACCGACGATTATAGCCAGTGATCAGGTGGTGAAAACATTTGCCAATCATCCAATTACACTAAAGACCAGCATAAAATATCACAAAGAATATGATAGGGATGCAGAGCAGGAAATCCTGGCGTTATTAGAAGAAAATGACAATGCAAAAGACTTTTCCTGGGAATCCAAAATCGAAGATGCAGATGAGATTGAAAAAGCACAGGGCAATATGCCGCAAGTGGGAATCGGGATTGTGTTGATTCTGGCTTTTATCGGAATCATGAACTACATGAACACCTTTGTAGTAAATGTGCAGAGCCGGATGACGGAGCTTTCGGTTATGGAGAGTATCGGGATGACCACGAAGCAGCTTCTTGGAATGCTAGTCAGGGAAGGAGTTCTCTATGCAGGCGGCGCATGGCTTGTTACACTAACAGTAGGAATGGGAGTAACGTATCTTCTTTATGAATCAATGAATTATCAGGGGATTGCGTTTTCAGTACCATTACTTCCACTTTTATTTGCATTGGGAATCAGTTTGCTGGTTTGTACTATGGTTCCAGTGCTTACCTGGATCGTTTTGGAAAAGAAAGGAACTGTTGTTGAGAGGATTAAGGGAGTTGAGTGATTTTGGAGCAATACGGAAATTGAAAGTTTATGGAATTTACAATTGATTTTTTGAAGAATACTGCATATAATATAAGTGACAGAAGACTGTCAGGTGTGCTGACACCTTAAAAATCTGACATTTATGTCGCACATTATGAGGCGAACGGTTGGGGAGCAACAGAAAAACTCTACATTTTTGCCGGTGTTATTGACCGGACGGTTGGCAGACAACAGAAAAATCAGCATTTTATAGTTTTTAAAGGGTTGTCCGACATGGGCAACCTTTTTCTGTATCGTAAGAGGTGAGTTACTAATTAATGAAATATGATAAAAAGAAAGCACTGGAAATTATTGTTGAGACGGCTAAACAGTATGATAAATGGTTGAAATCAAATCATTTTCTAATTTTTTATCAAAAAGGGAAAGAACAGGATTGTGTGGAAGTAGGTTTTCGAGATCTGAATTTCCTTCATTTGACTGGGATAAAAACCAAGTTGTCAGCACAAAGATTTTTCTCCTTATGTATCGATGGAAAACTATCTTCTAAGTGTTGGTTTCAGATCTGGTAAAACAGTAGATATGCCAGTCACACTGTATAAAGAAAATGTGAAAAAACTGATTAAACCGGTGTGCAAGGTCCTTGCAATATTCAAGAAGCCTTATAATCAGCAGACTTATACAGAATGTACATATTGCTCAAAGGGAATAAATCTATCAGAATTATCATTGCCAGACAAGGTTGAGGTGTTTTTATCTGCAGAAGAGGAAATGATAAAGAGGTGATAGTATAAAAAGAGCCAGATACCATTTCTGATACCTGGCCATGAAGAGAAGTGCTCAGTTGTTATTAGATGCTGTGGGTTTGCAGCATGTATGCAGCACATATATCTACAAAGCCTTATTATACGGGTTTCCACAGTTTCGCAAACGTTAATCATTCGTTCGAGACTACAAATTATATACGACGCAGAACGTCACAAGACGTTTCACGACCTCTCAGGACATTTGTTCTGGGAGGTTTTTAGTTTATCAGAAGTGAGAACTGTGGTAGAATGTAATCAGGTTCATATGTAATATTATTTTCATAAGAAAGAGGATAAAAACAATGCTGGCGCCAAGGAAAGTGAAATTTGAAGCTCAGAAAAGAGAAAGGGAAAATCTGGAATTTCGTACATTTTTGAAGTGTAATGCGGATGAAAAAGAACTGGATGAGCAGTTTTTTAAATTGCATGACGAGTTGTTTACACAATATGATTGTAATAGATGTAGAAATTGTTGCAAGATGTATCATGGAAGCATTCCGGAGGAGGATGTTGAGAAAGATGCACTGTATTTAGGAGTAACCGCTACAGATTTTGCTGAACAATATTTAGGCGGAAAAGATTCTGAGGGGAATTACCAGACAAAGCATAAACCATGTGATTTTTTGATGGAGGACGGGAGTTGTAAATTGGGAGATTGCAAGCCTGAAAGCTGTAAAAGATATCCGTATACGAATCAACCAGAACGTCTGTGGAGCTTATATAGTGTGTTGGAGGCTGTGTCTGTTTGTCCGGTGGCTTTTGAAATCTATGAAAGACTGAAGAAAGAATATAGGTTCAAGAAATAAAATGAAATGGTATACATTATTTAGACAACATATTTTGGACAGAGGGATTGAATATTATGAAGATGGTCATGTCGTAGATTTTAGCTATTCTGATGACGAAATTATAGCACAGGTAGATGGAACGGATGTATATGATGTTCAAATTACGTTGGATGGAGAAGACGTAATAGATATGTACTGTTCCTGTCCATATGCAGCGGATGGAAGAAATTGCAAACACATGGCGGCGGCTTTGTTTCAGTTTGAGGAAATGCTGGCTGGAAAGGATGCTGAAATAGAAGATAACGATACAGAAGAAGAGGTTTCATTACTAAAAGAGGACTTTTTCCAAAGGCATCAAAGGAAAAAAGAAGAAGTAACAGAGCTTATTTCAAAAATACCGGAAGACAAAGTAAGAGAATTGTTGGTCGAATTTGTTTTGGCAGATGAAGGATTAAAGCATAAATTGCAGATGCAATATGAATTTAAAATGAATAGTAAGTTAATGCTGGAACTTCGGACAGAAATAGATCACATTATATATCGAAATAGCAGAGGAGGGTATGTGGATTGGTATCATGCCTCTGAATTTACATCCGAGTTAAGCGGTTTTTTGCATACAAAGGTAATGCTATTAATTGAAAAAAATTGCTTAAAACAAGCGTTTGAGTTGACAAATCTGGTATTTCATTGTATTGGAAATATCGATATGGATGATTCGGATGGAAGTTCTTCTTGGGTTGCGAATGCCTGCTATGAATGTTGGAAGCAAATTATTGAAAAAAGTGATGATATATACAGAAATGAGATAAAAACATGGTTTGAAACGCATCAGGATGGGTACGTAATTGATATATATGAAGAATATATGGAAGAAATCCTGTTTGAATTTTTTGCAACAGAAGAAATGATAACAGAAAAGATTAAAAACCTGGATAATTTCATAAATAAACGTTCGGGATCCGATTGTGGAACAATATATTCGGTTCACTATGGATTTGAAAATCCAATCATAAAGAGAATAGAATATATGAAAAAATTAAACTATACTGCTGAGCAAATCAAGGAGTATAAACATGCAAACCGCAGGTTTTTTGTGATTCGAGAATTGGAAATCTCAGAGGCAATCGAGAATAATGATTATGATACAGCTATAAAGGTGTTGTTAGAAAGCAAAGAGCTTGATGCTGGTAATATCGAGCAGTTGGAAAAATATAGCGAGCAATTAATAGAAATATACGATAAATTAGGGAAAACAGAGGAATATATTGAGGAACTTATACGGTATATTACATCTTTTTGGCAATATGATTTAACCTATGTTAAGATGTTGAAAGCATGTATTGTGAACCCGGATCAATGGAGTCAGATGGTTGATGATATCGTGATGAAAAGCCGGTATGAAGATTTTGTATGTCAGTTACTCTATGAAGAAAAACGATATGATGAGTTGATGAGTAAGATTGAAGAGAGTTCCAATAAAGTTAGTCTGCTGGATTCATATGATAAAATTTTGCGCAAAATAATGCCGGAACGAGTAATAAAAATATATTCTGCTTATTTAAAACAGGCGGCTGAAATGGCGAATGAAAGGAAAAAATATAAATATCTCATGCCATATCTTAAGAAGATATCTAAATGTGATGGAGGAAAAACTGTAGCAGAAGATATTGCGGCTACATGGAGACGAGAATACAAACGTAGAACTGCAATGATGGATGAACTTCGAAAGGCAGGTTTTTAAATTGCTTAAAAATAAAAGAATTGTTTTGCAAAATCCCCTGGTGTGGTAATATATATATAAGATTGGCTACGGAGGTGTTAGATATGCCAGAAATTTCTTTGTTTTATGAGATTCGTGTTACAATGTATTATGAAGATCATAATCCACCACACTTTCACGCAGAATATAATGGAAATCAAAGATGGACTTCCATTAAATCGAATCAATCCTTTGGTTTAATATGAGAGGGGATGAATATGTTTCCAAAAGTAGTGCAGGTAATCCCATATAGGGACTATAAAGTAGATGTATATTTCGAGGATGGAAAAATAGTTTGTTATGATGCAAGTCATCTCTTAGAAAAAAAGGTTTTTGAACGATTAAAGGATATTGATTTTTTTATGAATGCATGCACAATATTAAATGATTCATTGGCTTGGGATGTCACTGGAACCAGAGATGAAAGCAAATGCTTAGATTTGGATCCGGATATGCTATATGAATTAGAAAATGTAAAGGAAAAAATTGCTTAAATATTTGTCCGAATACTTTTTCAAAAAGCCAGATACCATCGCTGATATCTGGCCATGAAGAGAAGTGCTAAGTTGTGATAAGCTGCTGTGGGTTAGTAGCAAGTATGCAGCACACATATGTTTAAACAGAACGAAGGAGAAAGCTTTCGAAAAGATCGCACAAAAACAATTGAAATAGAGAGAGGTAATCATATGGCGAAGCAAACAAGAGGAGTCTGTAAATTTTGTGGCAAAGAGTATACGAGAGGTGGAATGCTAAGGCATTTGCCGACGTGTAAAGCCCGGAAGAAAAGAATGGAACAGGAAAATGGCAAACCAAGATGTGGATGGTTTGAATTAGTAATCTCAGATAAATATGATTCTTCATACTGGTTAATTGTAGAGATAAGGGAAACGGCAACATTAAAAGACTTAGATGCATTTATTCGTGACATCTGGGTAGAATGTTGTGGACATCTTAGTGCGTTTGAGATTCAGGGAATAAGATATGAGTCTTGCCCAGATACAGACAGCTTTTGGGGACCTCCTGCAAAGAGAATGAATGATAAAGTAAAAAATGTACTTATTGTTGGTGATTCAATAAATTATGAATATGATTTTGGTTCTACAACAGAATTGGTGATTCGTGTGCATGATTATTATGTGGGAGCCCAAAAATCAGAAAAGATCACCTTGTTATCGCGGAATAATCCACTTCAGATTCTTTGTAGTCAATGTGGAAGTAATGTGGCACAGTGGGTGGACCCTGAAGGAGTGTATGAAGGTAATCCGTTTTGGTGTAATGAATGTCTGGACGAAGCTGATATAGGAGAAGATACCTTCTTCTTACCAGTATGTAATTCACCGCGAATGGGTGTCTGTGGGTATGAAGGAAGTAACCGTTATCCAGATCAATTTGTGCCAGATGGTAGCATGGATGAAGAAGAGAAAAACTTTGAAGATTCTGGAGATTTTGTGCCATATGAAGAGGGCAGGAAAGAAGCAACAATCATACAATGGAAAGAATTATATGAAACGGCAACGAGAATTCAAAAACTAGAACCCTGGAAAAAATTCTGGGATATGGATATCATTGGAATCAGAAATGGTGCTGAAGAAGATACTACATTTTTCAGCATCCTTGGCCGTGGTGGTGATTGTTATGGAATTGTGGTGTATGAAGGGTATGAAGGACTCAATGATTTTATGATGCTTACGATGCAGGAACAGTTGAACCTTCCGGTTGATTATGTGATGTTTTCGCAGAGAAATCTGACGTGCTATTGGGGGAACAGAGATGAGCTGTCGAATGAGCAGAGAAAGATTATAAAAGAACTGGGGTATAAATATAGAGGGAAAAATCAGTGGCTGTATTTTCTGTCTTTTGAACCTGGATATTTCCCATATAATTTCAATCAGGATGAAGTGCTTCGAATGACAGAATATCTGCAAGATCTGGAAGTCGCGTTAGAACAATATGAAAAACAGAAGATGTCTGTAGATTTTGAAAAAGGTAATATGCTTTCTTTGGAGTTTGAAGCGGATAAAAAGACTTGGGAGCTTAGTGCAAAACCTCTTCCATTTATGTCATTCCAATTTCGGAATCTGATCATAACAGATGAAGAGCTGCTTGCTGATTTATCCCGGGCATCAAAGTGTAAGATGATATTAGAGATAGATGTTTCCATACCAGGATTTCGAATCAATGATGTAGAATATGGTCGACCGGCGAATCCTGCGATGTACATGATTGCAGATGCCTCGTCGGGAATGATGTTAAGATGTGAACTTCAGGAACCGAAAGAAGATGCGGTTGCGTCTATAGCAGAAGAAATCGTTGGATTTATTTTACAATGCGGTGCGCCTGATGAAATTCGGGTATCCAACATATTGGTAGAGGCTGGTCTTGAACAGATTTGTGATGTATGTGGAATTAAACTTCGCAGAGTTAAGCGGTTAAAGGCATTAGATGAATTCAAAAAAGGGATGAAAGATTTTCTGTAGTGGATGGACAATAAATTAGTTGGAGATTTCTATATATTAAAAAGAAAAATTGTGTTAAAATCTATTTAAGCGGAAATATAGTATCAGGTAATTGATATTACGGCTCAAATCTAAGATTCTCATAATTGAGAAGGAAATTAAAGGAGGGAAATGATATGCCACATATCAACGTAAAATTATATGCCGGAAAAAGTGAAGAGATGAAGGAAAAGCTTGCAAAGGCAGTAAGAAAAGCTCTGGCTGAGGAGTCCGGAGTCTGGAAAGAAAGCGATATCTCGGTATCTATGGAAGAATATTCACCAGAAGAGTTTGAAGCAGCAACAAAAGCAAGTTTTCAGAAAGAACAACTTGTATTTGACTCAGACTATATTAATTTTAAGTAATAGCACAGCCTCCCGGTGATTCTCTGGGAGGCTGTTTCAGAATATGTTTATAGATTATTTTAAGAAAATATGGATTAATTTGTTGTTGAGTTTTTTATATGGCTGATATCGCATCGGAAGATCCAGCCATGTTTTTTTGTCTACGATACTCTTGTAATGGGAGAAGGTATCAAAACCGTCTTTGCCATGATAAGAGCCCATGCCGCTTTCTCCAAATCCGCCGAATCCCATTTCGCTGGTAGCCAGGTGGATGATGGTATCATTGATACAGCCTCCACCGAATCCACAGCGGGAAGTAATTTTTTTCGCTACGTACGAGTTATTTGTGAAAATATATAATGCCAATGGATGTGGCATTGCATTGATGTTACGGATGGCTTCATCCAGAGAATCATAGGTCAGAATCGGCATGATCGGACCGAAGATCTCTTCCTGCATTACGACATCGCCAAAGGTGACATTGTCCATTACTGTAGGCTCAATACGTAAAGTGGCACGGTCAAAGTTCCCGCCGTGTACAATCTTGGCAGAATCCATAAGTCCAAGAATCCGGTCGAAATGCTTTTCGTTGATAATCTTTCCATAATTTTCTCTGTTTAATGGCTGTTTACCGAACTGCTTTTGAATCTGTTTCTTGATTTCTTTGACCAGACGTTCTTTGACCGAGCGTTCGCAGTAAATATAATCAGGAGCAACACAAGTCTGGCCGCAATTCAGATATTTACCGAAGACAATTCTCTTTGCTGCAAGCTTCAAGTTGGCATCTTTATCTACGATACAAGGACTTTTGCCGCCTAACTCCAGAGTGACCGGCGTTAGATGAGCAGAAGCCTGCCGCATGACTTCTTTACCGACTGCCTGGCTTCCGGTAAAGAAGATATAGTCGAAATGTTCGCTTAACAGGCAGGTATTCTCAGCCCGCCCTCCCGTTACGACAGCAACATATTTTGAATCAAAACATTCCTGGATCATTGCCCGGATGATTTCACTGGTGTGAGGAGAATAAGCACTTGGTTTCAGTACTGCAGTGTTACCGGCAGCGATAGCATCGACCAGTGGATCGATAGTCAAAAGGAATGGATAGTTCCATGGGCTCATAATCAGAACTACGCCATAGGGAGATGGCTTTTTATAGCTCCTGGAGTGGAACTGAGCGAGAGGAGTATGCACCGCCTTTTCTCTGGCAAATGAATGAATATGCTTCAGCATATAGCTGATTTCGCTTAACACAAGTCCGGTTTCGCACATATAACTTTCAAATGCACTTTTTCCAAGATCTTTTTTGATTGCTTCGTTGATGTCTGCTTCGTGTTTTAGAATACAGGCCTTTAATTTTTTCAATGCCAGGATGCGGGCGTCAATACTGAGAGTTGCGCCGGTATAATAATAGGTGCGTTGCTCCTGGACGATTTTTTTAATCTCAGTTTCTGTCATGATCAGCTTCCTCCTCTATATCTTCTTCCATCAAGAGATAATAAAAATCCTCTAATTCTTCTGCATTCATTAATACTGGAACCGGATAAAGAGGATTTGCTTCTTTGTCAGCGTAATGTGCCAGTTTTGGAATGTCCTCCTCCTGGATTTCTTTTACTGTATCTCCGATGTGAAAGCGCTTCTTCATATCTTTAATGGCATCAATAAATGCTTTTGCTGCTTCATCGTATGGAGTTCCTTCTTCTACGATTCCGGCTTCCAGAGCCAGACGGTATAATTTTTTATGAATGCTGGTGCCATAAGCTTCTAATACAAATGGCAGCAGGATTGCATTTGCAAGTCCGTGCGGAATATTATATTCTCCGCCAAGAGAATGTGCGACTGCATGGACATATCCAACATAAGATTTGGTAAATGCACATCCGGCATAGAATGAAGCGTGGAGCATATTCCTTCGTGCATCCACATTTTTACCATCATTATACACGATATCGATATTTTCGAAAATTAATTTTACAGCTAAAAGAGCATCTTTTCGAGTGCCAGGCGTAGTAGAATTGCCGATATATGCTTCCACAGCATGGGTCAGAGCATCCATACCGGTTGTCGCAGTAATGAATGGTGGAAGACTTAATGTAACTTTTGGGTCTAATACTGCATAACGCGGGATTAGTGGAAAATCATTGATTGCATACTTGTGCCGGGTCTCTGCATCTGTGATAACAGCAGCCAGGGTGGTCTCGCTTCCAGTTCCGGCAGTTGTAGGAATGGCAATTAGAAGAGGAAGTTTCTTATGTACTTTCAGGATTCCCTTCATTTTTGCCAGAGACTGCTTCGGTTTTGCAATTCTGGCTCCGACTGCTTTGGCACAGTCCATACTGGAACCGCCCCCGAATCCGATCAGCGCATTACAGCCGTTGGTCTGATACAATTCCAGAGCTTCTGCAACATTGTCAGTCGTTGGATTGGCAACCGTCTTGCCATATATGGTGTAGGCAATGTCATTTTCGGACAGTGCGTTTTCCAGACGCTTCGTCAGGCCGAGTTTCATAATGCCGGCATCCGTAATAATAAGCACATGGTCACATTTTTTCTTCTTAATAAAATCCGGCAACGCTTTCACACTTCCCACAATCTTTGGTTTCCGATATGGAAGAAATGGCAGTGCAATCTTAAAGGCAGTCTGAAACGTTCTGCAATATAGTTTTTTAAGTTTATTCATAATCGTATCCTTTCTGCTGTTGTTCTAATTCTTCACAAAGCTTGTCTAGATTATTCGCAATCTGGAATAAGACACGGTAAAAAACCTCCCGGTCTTCATCGCTAAGACCTTTGCCTCCCATCAGTGTTGCGTGAAGAATTAAATCAGTTACTTTCGATGCATATTCATTTCCTTCTTCCGTTAACACCGCTTTGGTTCGATACTTTTTCCCCGTGCCAGATTGGTCATACTCAATAAAATGATGACGCTCAAGATCCGCTAATATCCGGGAAATCCCCGCCTTGTCTTCCCGGCAGAGACTGCACAGTTCTGTAGCAGTAAGCCCCTCCGGATTCTGATGCAGATAATAGATACACATGGCATGTGTTCCTTTCAATCCAAGAGAATTCATACGAGCCTTCTTAATCTTCTGGATATCCTTGTATATCTGCGAGGTACCAAGCGTAAGCATTTCAAATCTTTCAAGCATTGAGAATCATCTCCTTAATATAGAAGTTGACAAATCAACAAGTAACATAATGAATATAGCATCAGAAAGTTGATTAGTCAACAGGCGGGGACGGGGGTTTTTTCATTTTCCCCCGTCCCCACCTAGACAAAAACCTGGTCAAAGGATAGAATAGAGGATAAATGAATTGACAAGGAAGTGGAGAATGCTATGGGAGAGCAACTGACGCAAAGTGACGTACAGAAGATTAAGGAAGAGATTGAATATCGGAAGCTGGTGGTTCGTAAGAGGGAGCTGGAAGCGGTGAAGGAAGCAAGGGCTCAGGGGGATTTGAGTGAGAATTTTGAATATAAGGCAGCGAAACAGGATAAGAATCGGAATGAGAGCCGTATCCGTTATCTGGAGAAGATGTTGAAGAATGCAAGGATTATATCGGATGTTTCGAGGGATGATGAGATAGGGATTAACAATACGGTGGATGTCTATTTTGAAGAGGATGACGAGACGGAGACTTACCGGCTCGTGACCAGTGTGCGTGGTAATTCACTTCAGGGATTGATCAGTATTGAATCCCCGCTTGGGAAAGCAATAAAGGGACATAAGGTCGGCGACCGGGTCAAGGTTAAGACCAACGGTGAGGATGGATACTATGTGATTATCAAGAAGATCGATAAGACGACGGATGATTCTTGTGATACTTTAAGAAAATACTAATGATTAAATTAGAGAGGAGACATCCAGATGAACTGTAAAAAAGAAGATATGTTGTTATATGCTATTACAGATCGTAGCTGGCTTGATGGGAAGACATTATACAGCCAGGTCGAACAGGCGCTGGAAGGCGGCGTTACTTTTCTGCAATTAAGGGAAAAGGAGTTGGATGAAGAGCATTTTCTGGAAGAAGCCAGAGAAATAAAAGAATTATGTAGGAGATATCATGTCCCATTCGTTATCAATGACAATGTGGATATTGCAGCTGCTGTGGATGCAGATGGGGTCCATGTGGGGCAGAGTGATATGGAGGCTGGAAATGTCCGTGAAAAACTTGGCCCTGATAAGATCATCGGAGTGACAGCCAAGACGGTGGAACAGGCGTTGCTTGCTGAGAAGAGAGGAGCCGATTACCTGGGAGTGGGTGCGGTGTTTCACACGGATTCGAAGGCAGATGCCAAGGGAATCAGCCATGAAACATTAAAAGCAATCTGTGACGCCGTAAAGATACCGGTGGTGGCAATTGGAGGAATCAGTAAGGACAATGTATTGCAGCTTGCTGGAAATGGAGCAAGTGGAATCGCAGTCATTAGCGCCATATTTGCACAGAAGGATATAAAAAACGCAACAATAGAATTAAAAAAGTTAACCAAAGAAATGGTGGAATCATGTTAAAAGGAATCATTTTTGATGTGGATGGAACACTCCTGGATTCAATGGAGATCTGGCAGGATGTAGGCGTGCGTTATCTTGAGAAGCAAGGAGTGAAACCAGAACCAGGACTGAGCGAGATATTGTTTCCCCTTGGAATTGAAGAAGGCGCAGTATATTTAAAAGAGCATTATCATTTAGAGCAAAGCGTAGATCAGATGATTGCAGGAGTGCTGGATACAGTGCGAGATTTTTATTATAATGAAGTTCAGTTAAAGCCCGGTGTGACAGACTATCTGGCGAGCCTGTACCAGAAGGGCATATCGATGGTCGTGGCAACATCCAGTGAAAGAGAACTGGTGGAGGCAGCATTCAGGCGACTGAATATAACGAATTACATTGAGAAAATATTTACCTGTTCGGAAGTCGGAGCAGGAAAGAATCGTCCCGTTATCTATCAGAAGGCCAGTGAATATCTGGAGGCAGGACCCGAGGAGATCTGTGTATTTGAGGATGTGCTTCACGCACTTGAGACGGCAAAAAGAGCAGGCTTTCACACGGTAGGCGTGTATGACAGATTTAGTGCGGATGATAATGAAAAGATCCAAGAGACGGCAGAGCTTTATCTGGAAGATATGACGGAAGTTGACAGATTCTGGAAATATGCATCTGGGATATGAATAAAAAGATGGAAATGAATTTCAGATGCTTACTTCAGCGGCAAATTGGGGGCACCACCTTATGTCGCTATAAAAAATTAATGCTATCAAAAGAAGAAAGGAAGAATGAGAGATGAGAACAGCATTAACAATCGCTGGCAGTGATTCCAGCGGAGGCGCCGGTATTCAGGCGGATATTAAGACAATGATCAGTAACGGCGTATACGCTATGAGCGCAATTACAGCTTTAACAGCGCAGAATACAACTGGCGTGACCGGAATTATGGAGGTGACTCCTGAATTTTTAGCAGAGCAGTTAGATAATATATTTACCGATATCTATCCCAATGCAGTGAAGATCGGCATGGTATCAGCGAGCCCATTGATTACGACGATTGCTGACAAATTAAAAGAATATAAGGCTGAGAATATAGTGGTGGATCCGGTCATGGTCGCGACCAGTGGCGCAAAACTAATTAGTGATGATGCAATTGCTACATTAAAAGAATGTTTGCTGCCGATGGCGTGCGTTCTGACTCCGAATATCCCGGAAGCAGAGGTTCTGTCCGGTATGTCCGTGAGATCAGAAGAAGATATGATTGAGGCAGCCAAAGTGATCAGTGAGACTTATCATTGTGCAGTGTTGTGTAAAGGCGGTCATCAGCTGAATGATGCTAATGACCTGTTATATCGCGACGGCGCTTATAAATGGTTCTATGGCAAACGAATTGACAATCCGAATACCCATGGTACCGGATGTACACTTTCCAGTGCAATTGCTTCGAACCTTGTAAAAGGATTCGATCTGGATACTTCGGTGGAACGTGCCAAAGCATATATTTCCGGGGCACTTGGAGCAATGCTCGACCTTGGCAAAGGCAGCGGTCCAATGAACCACGCATTTAATCTGACCGGAGAATATGCAAAAACTGCGGAGGAGGTACGATAGTATGGAAGAAAAACGTACTTCTATCTTTGAAAATGGAATGATCTGGTTTGGTGCAGGTGTTTCCATTGCAGAGATTCTGACAGGTACTTATCTGGCGCCGCTTGGATTTGGACGAGGTCTGGCAGCGATTATCGTCGGACATATCATCGGATGTCTCATGTTATTCTTGGCCGGAGTAATCGGCGGAAAAGCCAGAAAGAGTGCTATGGAAACAGTGAAAATGAGCTTTGGACAGAAAGGAAGTCTTTTGTTCTCTGTGTTAAATGTGCTTCAGCTTGTGGGATGGACCGCAATTATGATATATGATGGAGCCCTGGCGGCAGACGGGATTATGAGTACCGGCAGATGGATCTGGTGTCTGATTATCGGAGCATTGATTGTGCTCTGGATCATGATTGGAATTACCAATCTTGGCAAGGTAAATGTGATTGCCATGACAGCATTATTTATCCTGACACTGATCTTATGCAAAGTCATCTTCTTTGACAGCGGTGCTGTAGGCATGGCGGCAGATGAAAGTATGACATTCGGAGCTGCTGTAGAATTGTCGGTAGCAATGCCGTTATCCTGGCTTCCGCTGATCAGTGATTATACCAGAGAAGCGAAAGAACCAGTCAAAGCAACAGCAGCCAGTGCCATTGTGTATGGAATTGTAAGTTGTTGGATGTATGTCATTGGAATGGGTGCGGCAATCTATACCGGAGAATATGACATTGCACAGATTATGCTGAAGGCAGGACTTGGCGCAGCAGGACTTCTGATCATTATCTTTTCCACAGTTACTACAACATTTCTGGATGCGTATTCTGCCGGAATTTCCAGTGAGTCCATTGTATCAAAATGGAATGGAAAGCATGTGGCAGTTGCCGTGACGGTTATCGGAACGGCTGCAGCAATCGTATATCCGATGGATAATATTACTGATTTCTTGTATCTGATTGGTTCTGTATTTGCGCCGATGATTGCCATTCAGATTGCAGATTTCTTTATTTTGAGGAAAGATCATAGCGTGAGCATGGTAAATGTACCGAATATGGCAGTGTGGGTCATTGGTTTTCTTGCATATCGAGTTCTCATGAATGTTGATATGATAGTGGGAAATACACTGCCGGATATGATCATTACGATCATCCTTTGCCTGATTGTAAACAAGATTATAAATTCTGTTTCTAAATCATAGATTTTTATTGCCCGACCATGATATTTGTAGAACATGATGAGGTATTTCAGGAGAAGACTGCAACGAAGATAATCAAGTTGTGAGAGATGGTATGTAGAGATGGAGAATCAGAACACATTTGAAAAAATCTATGATATTGTCCGTCAGATTCCCAGGGGAACAGTGGCTTCTTACGGACAGATTGCGGAATTGGCAGGAAATCGCCGCTGGTCCCGAGTAGTGGGATATGCTTTACACGCGGTCCCTATAGAGAGTGATATTCCCTGTCACCGCGTTGTGACAAAGGAAGGGAGAACTTCCAGGGCATTTGGAGGAACCGATGGAAGCCTCCAAAAAGAACTCCTGGAGGCTGAAGGGGTAGAATTCATTGATGGGCATGTGGATATGAAGAACTATCAGTGGACAAAGAGAAGAGTTTGAAGGGTGATGAACAAGAAGTTACAGTAGCGATCGCAAGGTTTGGCTTGACAAAAAAGGAAGAAATAGTAAGAATAAAATTATAATTCACAGGAAGAGAGGTTCATGTATGGGGCAGGAGATGATTAGACTTTATACCCGGCAGAATGATAAGACGTTATATCAATTGGAAAGGGATGGAAGAATCATTAATCAAAGAGTGTATGTAGAGATGCATTTTGGGGATATCGCACCACTTTTTATGGAGAGTTATGACTGGTTTACGAAAGAAGCGGCAAAAAGAGTGCCCAAGCCGGATGATGTACAGGCACCAATCTGGTGCTCTATCAGTGAAGAGAACTGTCTGAGACCGATTCCTGGAACGGTGGTTTATATTCTGGAGGTTCCTAAAGAGCAGGTAATGTATTTTGACGATGTGAAATGGGATTATGTGCTGAATCGTATCTATCTTCCGAAGGATGAGGAAGATGCGGCTGCTTATAAGCAGCATCTGAAAGATCTTGGAGTTGCGAATGGGTTTGAGTTCATTGAAGGCAGATATAAAGGAATGTATCCGGAAGAAGAACAGCGGATAAGAGAAAGTTGGAAGAGATGTTTTGAGATTGATAATTGGACTATTTTTAACGTGTGTGGCAATCTCTGGGAGATTCGAAAAGAATGGGTAAAAAAGATTGTCAGGCCAGGAGAAACAATCGCAGATTAGTGGGCTAATCTGCGATTGCTGTATCTATACACATGTTCCGGTAATATAATATTGTAATCGGTTAGATGTGCCATAAAATCCCTCAGATGCAAGTTGGAAACTGTATTGGTAAAAGTAGTCAACTGTGAGGAAGATAAAGCTATCGTTAGTAAGATACAAAAAAGAATCAGTAAAATAGATTCAAAAAGTGTGTTTACATTTTGCAGGATGTTAGTGCATCCTTTCAAATAAGAATAAATTAATCCGTGGAACAAATAAACTGCCATGGTGCGTGTGCCAATATAAGAATATTGATTTTTCTTTTCAGATATTAAAAGTGCAATTGCAAAAGTCATTCCAAATCCAATTGCGTAACAAATCATTCGACAGAGAATTCCTTCTAGGGAACCCTGTCCAAGATAATTGTAATTGTATCTTCCGTAAAAAATCTTTGGTGACAGATTCTTGTGCAATGGTTCTAGTATTAGAAAAGAGGTAAAAGCAATAATACCAGTCAATGCCAGAAACTGGTTCTTACGGTTACGAAGTTTTGTTAGAATATCGCGGTCGAATAAAGTCCCAGCCAGGAAAAAAGGGAAGAAAACCAGAACTCTTGGAATGCTTAAAAAATTATCTGGAATGCTGGAACATCCGATAAGAAGCCCGGCTGCAACAGAAAGCATCATGTAGTGTGGAAGCTTCTTAACATAAGGAGTGAGCAGGCGCCAGATAAAGAGAGCCAGAATATACCACAAAGAGAATTTTGGGTACATTAGATAAAGTCTGGTTGATTTATGGATAATTATAATATACAAAAGATAATAAATTAGTTCATATACAATGTAAGGAATTACCAGTTTGCGAAATAGCGTTTTAAAAGAGAGTTCTCTTTTGGAAAAGTATCCTGATATAAAGATAAAAGCTGGCATGTGAAAGGATACAATCAGCCATTTTAATGTATATAAAAATGAGTTATATTCATAGCTTTGTTCAATAAAATGTCCGATAACGACTAATACAATTAAAAAAACTTTATAATTATCGAACAGATAATCTCGTTGTTTTGTTGTTTTCATATTTAGTCCCCTGTTCATGAATTTTTAAAATGTCGTTTTTAACTTCATACATTTTAACTCAGGCAAAAGCAGGGGACAAGAAGTAAAGTATATAAAAAAATTCAAAAAATATTTACAAATTTGTTACATTTTATTAGGCAGATCAGAATTTTACTCTGGTAAAGGAAGTATTGTAGCTGCCAGATTGGATAATTCAGAATCATCATTTCCTGCATTTAGTAAGGAGTTCATATTAATTGGAACATTTAAGACGGTTTCTGTACCATAATCAGGCGATACACTATATTTTTCCATTGCCTGTACAAGACCCAAAGAAGCTTCGTCAATGGAATAATAGGTCCCTTGTTCGAATTCCTGAAAAGCGTTGAGCAGACTATTGTTTGGAATTACGGTAACATCCACTGTGTAGCTGTAGATTCCAGATTCTTTTTGAGGAATGCCTACGGTGTATTGACATTGATTCATAATTCCTTTTAAAGCTTCCTGATATCTGGACACATATGCAAAACTTAAGTCTGAAGGAGGATCAAAAACATCTGATTCATACCATGCGAGAGTCTCTTCTTCTGTACGGCCAGTATGTTTGGCAAATTGTACCACATCGCCTTTAAAAGAAGCGTCAAGATAAGCAGTAAGAAAATCCTGCGCATCAAATAATTCACAGACAATGTTGTATGGTTCCATATATCCATAGAGCGCCTGAGACAAAAATGTAAACATACTGTCTTCATCAATGGAATATCCGTCAGCATTTTGGGTCAGCTTTACGGTGGATATAATCTCATCATTATAAACTGGAGAATCAGCAAGTATCTTACAGTCCTCTTTTAATACAGAAGAAACTGCCTCTGTAAGACTGGAACTTTCCAGAGAAGAGATCAGCTCAGTATTTTTGGAACTTAATGTTTCTCCAATATTGACAGGAGTATAAGTAATCTGGACAGAATAGCTTCCGTCACCATTTTCTTTGGCTTTGGCCACTTCAAACTGGATTGTCTGAAAAGAGGATTGCAGGAATTCGAAATAAGGTTCTTTTAACTCTTCAGGGAACTGTAATACATAGTTTTCGTTACTTTTTGCAATCCCATCATCCAGAAGGGAAGCAAAACTTTCGGGGGCAGAATTTTTCATAGTGGTGATCTGTTTGCCAACATATTGATCAGCTGTATATTTACTTTTACATCCTGGAAGCAGTATGGCCAATAGAATGCAAAAAAGAATAGATAATTTTGAATTTCTCATAAAAATATTCCTCCATTTTAGAATTGTCTGACTATAGATATTGTATCATTATAATTTAAGCGCTTCAATAGAAGGGCTAAGAAGTTTGAAATATGACTGGAAAAAAGGTCGTATATTATATATAATAGAATAACAGTTCAAAACCAACGAAAAAGGAGATGTATTCATGGAAATGTTATCAATCGAGAAAGAATTACAGGGAAATTCTTATCCTGGACGTGGAATTATCATTGGAAGAAGTGCAGACGGAACTAAGGCTGTGACTGCTTATTTTATTATGGGAAGAAGTGAGAATAGCCGTAACCGTATTTTTGTTGAAGAAGGAGAGGGAATCCGCACACAAGCGTTTGATCCGTCAAAACTTACCGATCCAAGTCTGATTATCTATGCACCTGTTCGTGTGCTTGGCAATAAGACGATCGTAACGAATGGAGATCAGACGGATACGATCTATGAAGGTATGGATAAGCAGATGACATTTGAGCAGTCATTGAGAAGCCGTGAGTTTGAACCGGACGGACCGAATTACACACCAAGAATTTCAGGTATCATGCATATTGAAAAGGGTAACTATAATTATGCGATGTCCATTTTAAAGAGTAATAATGGTAATCCAGACAGCTGTAATCGTTATACATTTGCATATGAGAATCCAGCAGCAGGAGAAGGTCATTTCATCCATACATACAAGTGCGATGGCAACCCATTGCCAAGTTTTGAAGGAGAACCGAAGCTGATTGCAATTCCAGATGATATGAATGCATTTACAGAGATGTTGTGGAACAGCTTAAATGAAGATAATAAAGTTTCCCTTTTTGTGCGTTATATTGATATCGCAACAGGAACTTACGAGACAAAGATTGTAAATAAGAACCAGTAAGGAGGATAACATGAAAGAATTAGAGTTAAAGTATGGCTGTAATCCGAATCAGAAGCCGTCAAAGATTTATATGGCAGATGGAAGTGACCTTCCAATTCAGGTGTTGAACGGGCGCCCGGGTTATATTAATTTTTTAGATGCATTCAACGGCTGGCAATTGGTCAGTGAATTGAAAAAAGCGACTGGACTTCCGGCAGCAACGTCTTTTAAGCACGTATCACCAGCAGGGGCGGCGGTTGGACTTCCTCTTTCAGATACATTGGCAAAAATTTACTGGGTAGATGATCTCGGAGAATTATCTCCTCTGGCATCTGCATATGCAAGGGCAAGAGGTGCAGACCGTATGTCTTCATTTGGCGATTTTATTTCTCTGTCAGATGTCTGTGATGTAGATACTGCAAGACTGATTAAAAGAGAAGTGTCTGATGGTGTGATCGCGCCTGGTTATGAACCGGAAGCATTGGAGATCCTGAAGCAGAAAAAGAATGGAAATTACAATGTGATTCAGATCGATCCAGATTATGAACCGGAACCGTTGGAACACAAAGATGTATTTGGAATTACATTTCAGCAGGGAAGAAATGAACTGAAGATTGATGATGCATTTTTCGCAAATATCGTAACAGAGAATAAAGAGCTGACTGAGCAGGCTAAGATTGATCTGGCGATTTCTATGATTACATTGAAATATACACAGTCTAATTCTGTATGTTATGTAAAAGATGGACAGGCAATCGGTATCGGAGCAGGACAGCAATCCAGAATTCATTGTACTCGTCTGGCAGGCCAGAAAGCAGATAACTGGTGGTTAAGACAGTCTCCACAGGTTATGAATCTTCCATTTGTTGATTCTATCAGACGTGCTGACAGAGATAACGCTATTGATCTGTATATCGGAGAAGATTATATGGATGTACTTGCAGATGATGCATGGCCGAATATCTTCAAAGAGAAACCAGAAGTATTTACAAGAGAAGCCAAGAGAGAATGGTTAGATAAGATGACAGACGTTTCTCTTGGATCTGATGCGTTCTTCCCATTTGGGGATAACATTGAGCGTGCGCATAAAAGTGGTGTGAAATATATTGCACAGCCAGGCGGCTCTGTGAGGGACGATAATGTTATTGATACATGTAATAAATATGGAATGGTGATGTCATTTACCGGACTTCGTCTGTTCCATCATTAAAAAAATAAAAATGGGGACGTAGTATTTTTGCAAAATACTACGTCCCCATTTTCATTTTACGGTGTACCCAAATGAAAAGAGGGGTGTACCTTTTTGATATGTTTTCGCTACAAATCTTCAAAATTGTAGCATTCTTAAAACGTTCTCAATTCTTTGTAGATTCAATTTTTCGACATTTCCCGATAAAATATCATCTAAAGGAAGGTGATGCGAATGTCCGTTGTAGAGATTTTGTTGGTCTCAGTGGGACTGTCTATTGATGCATTTGTGGCAGTTGCCTATATCGGTGAGGGATTTTCCAAGATTCAAATAAAAAATATGGTGGGGTTATGTTTTTTATTTGGAGGGATGCAGCTTGGAACGTTATTGATTGGCAATCTGATTACATTGCTTCCGATGTTCTCGTGGGCGCATGCGCAAGATATGGCTGACAGTTGGGAGGGACTTACGGTTCTGATCTTTGCAGGACTCGGCATATACATGATCTGTAAGGGCATAAAACGGGAGAATGTACTGGAAAGGCGTCAGGATACTATTGACTGGAAGACAACAACGATTATGTCAGCACTTACCAGTATAGATGCTTTTTTTGCAGGAGTTGGATTGGGATTTTTGGATACAGAGATGATTTGTCAGGCACTTACATTATTTCCGGTAACTGTATTAGAAGTAATATTCGGAATTATTGTTGGTTATCGGTTGGGATTAAAGCATAATCGTCATGCTTACTGGATCGGAGGTGCTTTGTTATTAATTTCTAGTGTAGATGTATTGCTGCATTATTATGTTTGATTTGATGTTTTATATCATTTTGATGGAAGAATAGAGGAGGAATTTATTTATTATGGGTACATTAACACACAAAGCTGCAAGAAGTGCTTATGGAGCTGCTATTGATCTGGCTTTAAAGCATGTTAACAAAGACAGAGAAAAAGGGTTGTTGCAGATTGTAGATCTGACAGAACGGTATATGGGAGATAATTTTTCGATGGAGAGTTATGAGGCAGCTCGCCGATTGATTCGCAATCCAGAGAATAAGTGGATGAAGTATGTTGATCGGGCCTTGGATGAACTTGATCCTCATGTAATTCGGCAGACTGCACTGAATCTGGGGTATGAAGCAGCATTTCATGGGACGAAAACGATTCGTGAGATGAGAAAGAAATATGATTGCAATATCCCATGGTTGATCTTAATGGATCCAACCAGCGCCTGCAATCTTCACTGTACTGGCTGCTGGGCGGCAGAATATGGGAATAAGTTAAATCTTACATACGACGAGCTTGATAGTGTTATTACACAGGGGAAAGAATTAGGAATCTATTTCTATATGTATACAGGTGGGGAACCTTTGATCAGAAAAAATGACATTATAAAGCTGTGTGAGAAACATAACGATTGCGCATTTCATGCATTTACCAATGCGACACTGGTAGATGATGCGTTTTGCGAAGAGATGAAGAGAGTTGGAAACCTGTCTTTATCCATCAGTCTGGAAGGATTTGAAGAAGTGAATGATCTGAGACGTGGCGCAGGAGTATATGATAAAGTTATGCATGCGATGGATTTGTTGAAAAAGCATGGACAGATCTTCGGAACATCTATCTGCTATACAAGCAAAAATATAGAAACCGTAACTTCCGACGAATTTTTAGATTTGATTATTGAAAAGGGTTGTCGTTTTACCTGGTATTTTCATTATATGCCGGTAGGAAATGAAGCAGCAGTTGAGTTACTTCCTACAAAAGAACAGCGAGAATACATGTACCATAGAGTTCGGGAAATCCGTTCGATGGAGGGTGGAAAACCAATATATGCTATGGATTTCCAGAACGATGGAGAATTTGTTGGAGGATGTATTGCCGGTGGAAGAAATTATTGCCACATCAATCCGAATGGTGACGTAGAACCGTGTGTTTTTATCCATTACTCAGGGGCTAATATCAGAAAGGTATCTTTATTGGATGCTTTAAAACAGCCATTGTTCATGGCATACCGAGATAACCAGCCATTTAATAACAATCATCTGAGACCGTGTCCAATGCTTGAGAATCCGGAGATATTGCAAAGGATGGTAAAAGAAACAGGGGCAAAATCAACAGATCTACAATCACCGGAATCTGCAGAACACCTTTGTGGAAAATGTCTGGAATATGCACAGAACTGGAAAGAATCTGCAGACAGAATATGGGAAGAACATCCATATCATAGAGAAGGATACCAGAATTATAAATCTGGAAATAAGTAAAAACATCAAATCTTCTCCAGAGAAGTTCACTTGCTTCCAAGAGATGTAATGTGCTACAATATCCAATAATAAAAATTAAGGTGATAAAATGGAACGTAAGAGCGAGATGACAAAAGCTTTGCTTGGTGAAAAATTTAAAAAATTAGTTATCGAAAAGTCTTTTGAAAAGATAACGATTAAGATGATCACCGATGAAGCCGGCGTTATCAGGCCAACATTTTATAATTATTTTCAGGATAAATATGAAGTAATGGAATGGCTTCTCTGGGAAGATGTATTCAAAAGTGTGACGGAGCTCGTTAATATGGATATGGACAAAGAAGCTCTGAAAATGCTTTTTCGAAAATTTGAGATAGACAAAGAGTATTATGAAAAAGTGTTTACTATAAGTGGACAGAACTCTTTTGAAGAGATGTTATATAATCAGATTTATGATCTGGCAAAAAGAATGTTGGCAGAGCATCCGGTAAAAATCGAAGACCGTTCCCAGATTATAAATGAAGAAATATTTGCAAAATTTCAGGCAATCACATTGATGAATGGAATTAAAAGCTGGATACTATACTCTGGAAATCAGATATCAGCGGATGATGCTTTGAAATTCTATGAATTTCTTATGACACATTCGTTACTTGATATTGTGGAAGATGGAGAAAAAGTGATCAAATAGGTACACCACATTTTTAAAATAGGGACGTAGTAAAATGCAATTTTACTACGTCCCTATTTTAAAAATGTGGTTGTATCTTATATCAAAAAACTATATAATAATAAAGATATATGTGATGATTGTGCAAAAAAAATGGTAAATAAGCCAAAATTCATAAAGGAGAAGATTTATTATGGGTAAATATTTTGGAACGGATGGGTTCCGTGGGGAAGCAAATGAGGTCTTGACGGTTGAACATGCATTTAAGGTGGGAAGATTTCTTGGATGGTATTATGGTCAGGATCATAAAGCAAAGGTAGTGATTGGTAAGGATACAAGAAGAAGCAGTTATATGTTTGAGTATGCGCTTGTTGCAGGTATCACAGCGTCTGGTGCTAATGCATATTTATTGCATGTAACTACAACACCAAGTGTATCATACGTGACGAGGACTGATAATTTTGACTGTGGTATTATGATTTCTGCAAGTCATAATCCGTTTTATGATAATGGAATTAAGGTTATTAATGGAAAGGGACACAAGCTGGAAGCTGAAGTGGAAGAGAAGATTGAGGCATACATTGACGGTGAGATAGGGGAACTTCCGTTGGCTAAGAAGGAAGATATTGGCCGTACCGTTGATTATGCAGCCGGAAGAAATCGTTATATCGGATATCTGATATCTCTGGCAACACGTTCTTTTGAGGATATGAAGGTTGGTCTGGATTGTTCTAACGGAAGCGCATTTGCCATTGCAAAGAGTGTCTATGATGCATTGGGGGCTAAGACATATGTGATTAACTGTGAACCGGATGGAACGAACATTAATACCAATTGTGGTTCTACGCATATTGAAGTATTGCAGCAGCATGTGAAAGACAATCATCTGGATGTTGGATTTGCGTATGACGGAGATGCGGACAGATGTATCGCGGTCGATGAAAATGGAAATGTCATTGACGGAGACCTGATCCTGTATATTTGTGGAAAATATATGAAAGAAAATGGGCGTCTGAACGGCGATACGATTGTGACTACGATCATGTCTAATCTGGGCTTATATAAAGCTTGTGATAAAGTTGGATTAAAATATGAAAAAACGGCTGTCGGCGATAAATATGTATATGAAAATATGGTTCGTAATAATTTCTCACTTGGTGGAGAACAGTCTGGACATATTATCTTTAGTAAGCATGCGACAACAGGAGATGGAATCCTGACATCTCTTATGCTCATGGAAGTAATGCTGGAGAAAAAGCAAAGCCTGGCAAAACTTGCAGAAGAAGTTAAGATATATCCTCAGTTATTGAAAAATGTCCGTGTGGCTGATAAGAAGACTGCCAGAGAGAATCCTGCAGTGATTGATGCTGTCAACGCAGTGTCAGAAGCTTTAGGTGACGATGGACGTATTCTGGTAAGAGAAAGTGGTACAGAGCCTGTGATTCGTGTTATGGTTGAGGCGGCTACAGATGAGTTATGTGAGAAATATGTAGACCAGGTGATTGAAGTGATTAAAGCAGAAGGCCTGATTGTTGAATAAAGTTTTCTGAATACAAAGGGTTCCACTCTAGATTGAGTGGAACCCTTTTCCTATGATCTCACTGGTATTTGATATCAATAAAAATGCATCTGGAGAATTCTCCTTGATAAAATTACGAAGTTTTATAGCTTCCATCCGGTTTAATGCCGTGAGCAAAATGTATTTATCTTCGCCGGAAAATGCACCTTGAGCCAATACAATAGTTGCACTTCGGTTAAGATCATCTCTGATAAAATCACAGATTGGTTTCGGATTGGAACAGACAACGTTAAAATACTTGGAAAGATTCAGACTTTCGATAAAACCATCAATCATAAAAGAACGAAGTGCCAATCCCAGGAAAGAATATAATCCTGTCTCTATATCGAAGACAAAACATCCAGCTAATGTAACGATAAAATCAGTAGCAAGCAATGCTTTTCCGATATCCATGCTGGTGTATTTCTTCATAATCATAGCAACAATATCCGTTCCACCGCTGGAAGCACCAATGTTGAATAATACTGCAGAGCCAATAGAAGGAAGTGCGATTGCAAATGCAAGTTCCAAGATTGGCTGATCAGTTAATGGATGGGACATAGGATAGATGCGTTCTAATGCCGATAAAGTTACAGATAATAAAATACTGCTATATGCTGTTTTAGCTGCAAACTTTTTCCCCAGGATAATAAAGCCAATCAGCAATAGAATCATGTTGGCGATAAAAGAAAAATCACCGGCAGAAATTGGGCATAATCTGGCGACTAAGACTGCGAGACCTGTAATACCGCCAAAAGTAAAGTTGTTGGCAAATTTAAAGAAATAGATGCCAACTGCCATAACCAGTGTACTCAGAGTTAATAAAACAAAGTTTTTCAGTTGTGATTTCATAATACATTCCCCAATTATATTATTTTTTAAAGGATCACCCTTGATACCACACCGATTGTAACGCTCAGGTATAGAAAAGTCAATGAAAGAATGCTATATTATACCTAGAAATCATAATAGGAAATGAGGAGAGAAGATTGAAAGTTTTTCAACAAAAATCAAAAATTCAAAAATTTGCAGATGCGGAAGAATTTGTGAGGGAATATCAGATTGGAAAGGGTGATTTTGTTCTGGCAAGTCGGCATATATATGAGACTTATTTTGCTCCATTAAAGATTGAAGCACATGTGGAGTATAAGAGTAAATATGGAGCCGGAGAACCGACAGATGTTATGATAGATGGTCTTCTTCAAGATTTTGCAAGGACTGAGTGTACACGAATTGTTGCAATTGGCGGCGGTGCAGTCATAGATATGGCAAAGATCTTGGTTTTAGGTGGGAATTATAGAGCAGAAGAGATATTTCAGCGCAAAGTACCGCTTCAAAAAGTTCGCCCATTGATTGCAGTTCCAACAACCTGTGGAGCAGGATCGGAAGTGTCCAATGTATCGATTACGGAATTAACCAGCCTGCATACGAAGCTGGGCTTGGCGGTTGATGAGATTTACGCAGATGATGCAGTGCTGATACCGGAACTTTTAAGAGAATTGCCATATCCATTTTTTGCAACCAGTGCGATTGATGCATTTATTCATGCGATTGAATCTTATGTGTCTCCGAAAGCAAACTTATATACAGAAATGTTCAGTATGAAAGCCATGGAGATGATTATAGATGGATTTCGTAAAATTGTTGAAAATGGACCGGAATATCGATGGAATCTTCTGGATGAATTCCTGACAGCAAGTAATCTGGCTGGAATTGCATTTGGAAATGCCGGTACCGGAGCAGTACATGCCATGTCTTATCCATTAAGTGGTGTATATCATGTGACACACGGCGAAGCAAATTACCAGTTCTTAACAGCCGTATTTGCAGTGTATCAGGAGCTGAAACCAGAAGGAAAGATCCAGGGACTGAATCATTTCTTGGGCAAGCTTTTGGATTGTGAGGAAAGACAGGTCTATACAGAATTAGAAAAACTTCTGGATAAAATTATTTCCAGAAAGCAGTTACATGAATATGGCATGACAGAGGATGAAATCGAAAGCTTTGCCAAGAGTGTTGAAGCAAGTCAGCAGCGTCTGTTGAATCAGAGTTATGTAAAGCTGTCTTGGCAGCAGATGGCAGAAATATACAAAAAATTGTACTAATTATATGAAGGAAATCCCGCATTATAAATCCGGAATTGGCAAATAATATTTCCCAAAAAGGAGGAAATGTCTCATGTATAAATATTTGCCAATTACGGATGTATACGCAAGAGAAATATTAGATTCTCGTGGAAATCCTACGATAGAAGTAGAAGTACTTGCGGAAGATGAGTATTGGGGATGTGCCAGTGTTCCTTCTGGCGCTTCGACCGGACAGTTTGAGGCTGTAGAATTAAGAGATCGTGAGGATAGATACGGAGGACTTGGTGTTGAACGTGCAGTGGATCATGTGAATGCACGGATTGCTCCTGAAATTATAGGAATGAATGTATTAGATCAGGCAGCTATCGATACAATCCTTATTCAATTAGACGGAACGGAAAATAAGTCGAATCTGGGGGCCAATGCTATGCTTGGAGTGTCCATGGCAGTTGCAAGGGCAGCGGCATCTGCACTGCGTCAGCCATTATATGCGTATCTTGGAGGGACGAATGCCAAACGGATGCCGGTTCCGATGATGAACATTATGAATGGAGGAAAACATGCCGATAACACGATTGATATTCAGGAGTTCATGATTATGCCCGCCGGTGCAGTCTGTTTTCGGGAAGGCCTTCGAATGTGTGCAGAAATCTATCATACATTAAAAAAGTTGTTGAAAGAACAAGGCTACAGCACTGCAGTCGGAGACGAAGGTGGATTTGCACCGAATCTTCCAGATGCCAGAGAAGCGTTGCACTTTATTACAGATGCAATCAAAAGATCCGGATATAGACCAGGAGAAGAAGTTGTAATTGCACTTGATGTAGCTGCTTCAGAATTATATGACAAAAGCTTTAAAAAATATGTATTCGAAGGCGAAGGAAAGATGAAGAACAAAAAGATTGTTCGTTCGGTTGAAGAACTTATCGATTTTTACGCAGACCTGGCAGAAGAATTTCCCATTGTATCTATTGAAGATCCATTGGATGAAGAAGATTGGGAAGGGTGGGAATTACTGACGACAAGACTCGGGTTAGACCTTCAGTTAGTCGGTGATGACCTCTTTGTCACCAATACCCATCGCTTGAAAAAAGGAATTAAACGAGAAGTAGCCAATGCGATTCTCATAAAAGTCAACCAGATTGGTACTCTGACAGAAGCTTTTGACGCAATTGAAATGGCAAAAAACGCCGGATACAAGACTATCATATCCCATCGCTCCGGCGAGACAGCAGATCCAATGATCGCAGATATCGCAGTAGCATTTAATGCAGGACAGATTAAGACAGGAGCTCCGTGCAGATCCGAACGAGTAGAAAAATATAATCAATTATTGCGGATCGAAGAACGGCTTGGCGATGTCGCCGAGTATGAAAATCCATTTTAGTGTCAAAAAGGTACACCACATTTTTCAATTGGGGACGTAGTAAAATTTAATTTTACTACGTCCCCAATTGAATTTTCCTTGCCATTTTGTCTTCCTTATGCTAGAATAAGTATGGTTTATCCGCAGGAGGTGTAGAAAGTGGAGATTTTAAAAACGGTATTAATGATTATATTTGCAATAGACTGTATCGCATTGACGGCAATCGTATTAATGCAGGAAGGTAAATCAGCTGGGCTTGGAACAATCAGTGGTATGGCAGATTCTTATTGGGGTCAGAACAAAGGTCGTTCTATGGAAGGTGCGCTGGTGAAGTCTACGAAGTTCCTTGCGATCCTGTTTGTTGTATTGGCAGCAGTGTTGAATTTAAAAGTATTTGCATAAGATAAGGCATATTTTTATGAGAATGGTGGGACACTCCTGTATGGGAGTGTCTCTTTGTGTATATTTGATGAAAGTGACATCGTTTCTTGTGGAAATATTCTTAAATGGAGGACTTGTAAGAGATGGACAAGACATTTGAAAAGCGAAAAAAGGTAATCTATGATTTGATTTGTGATGATTTATATGTGCCTATGAAGTTCAAAGAACTTGCAATGCTTCTGCAGGTTTCCAAAGATCAGAGAGATGCCCTGCGGGAGGTATTGGAATCTTTGGAGGAGGATGGAAAAATCTATCTTTCTAAGAAGGGCAAATATTGCAAAGGAGAGGCGAAACGTCTGACTGGAATCTATCGCGCGAGCCTGAAAGGATTTGGATTTGTTGTAATTGAAGGTGAGGATTCAGATATATATATTGATGAGGAACATGTAAATGGTGCATTTGATGGCGATGAGGTAGAAGTCGTAATTACAAAGGAGCCACAGGGAAGAAGCCGGGAGGGTAAGATTGTAAGGGTTGTATCCAGAGGCTTGACAAAGATTGTCGGACTGTATCAGATGAAGGCGAACAAGAATTATGGATTTGTGATACCAGATAATCAGAGATTCGCGCAGGATATCTTCATCCCGGTTGAAAAATCAAAAGGTGCAGTGGATGGTCATAAAGTAGTAGTGGAATTGACTTCATATGGTGAACAAGGACGCAAGCCTGAAGGAAAAGTAATAGAGATTATAGGACATGTCAATGATCCGGGAACAGACATTATGTCTATTGTAAAAGGGTATGATCTGCCGGTAGAATTTTCAGAAAAAATTTTAAATCAGGCTGAGCGTGTGGCAAAGGACGTTAGCGAGGCTGATATGGATGGCCGTAAGGATATCCGGGACTGGCAGATGGTGACGATTGACGGAGAAGATGCGAAAGATCTGGATGATGCTGTCTCGATTGAACGTGATGGTGACAATTATATCCTGGGGGTTCATATTGCAGATGTGTCGAATTATGTACAGGAAAATAGTGCGATTGACCGGGAGGCTTTGGAACGTGGAACGAGCGTATATCTTGTGGATCGTGTCATTCCTATGCTTCCACATAAGCTTTCGAATGGAATCTGTTCGCTGAATGCTGGAGAAGATCGTCTGGCGCTTAGCTGCATCATGACAGTGAACCCGAAGGGGCTTGTAATCGATCATGAGATTGCAGAGACGGTTATCCATGTCGATGAAAGAATGACTTACACAAGTGTCAAAAAGATTCTTGTAGACAGAGATGCAAAAGAATGCGAACGGTATCGTACTTTGATTCCCATGTTTGAATTGATGAAGGAATTGTCAGGAATTCTCCGGGAACGCAGAAAACAAAGAGGATCTATTGACTTTGATTTCCCAGAGACAAAGATGGTATTAGATGAAAATGGAAGACCAGTTGAGATAAAGCCATATGACCGCAATGTGGCGACAAAGATTATTGAAGACTTCATGCTGCTTGCAAATGAGACTGTCGCCGAAGATTATTATTGGCAGGAACTTCCTTTTGTGTATCGTACACATGAAGCACCGGATGAAGAGAAGATTCGTGCTTTGGCAATATTTATTAATAATTTCGGCTATTCAATGCATGTTGGTGTAAATGAAATCAGACCGAAAGAAATTCAAAAGTTGCTTGCAAAAGTAGAAGATACACCAGAGGAGGCGTTGATCAGCCGTCTGGCACTCCGTTCTATGAAGCAGGCCAAATATACACCGGAGAACACCGGACATTTTGGACTGGCAGCTAATTATTATACTCATTTTACCTCTCCGATTCGCCGATATCCGGATCTGCAGATTCATAGAATCATTAAGGATAATCTGCGGGGAAGGATGAATGAGAAGAAGATGGAACATTATCATCAGATCCTTCCTGACGTGACAAAGCATTCCAGCGAGATGGAGAGAAGAGCAGATGAGGCGGAGAGAGAGACGGTTAAATTAAAGAAAGTGGAATATATGCAACAGCATATCGGTGAGATCTTTGAAGGAGTCATATCCAGTATTACAAAATGGGGAATGTATGTGGAACTTCCGAATACTGTAGAAGGTCTGGTGCATGTGGCGAATATGACAGATGATCATTATGAATATTTCGAAGATCGTCATGAAATGGCAGGTGTGCATACGCATAAGGCATATAAATTAGGACAGCAGGTGACCGTTCGGGTGATTGATACGGACAGACTGCTCCGAACGATAGATTTTGAATTAGCAGATGAAGGAGATATGGAAGATGGCGAAGACGAATGGTAAGATGATAGCTAACAACAAAAAGGCATATCATGATTATTTTATATTAGATACTTATGAAGCCGGCATTTCTCTGCACGGCACAGAGGTGAAGTCCTTACGTATGGGGAAATGCAGTATTAAGGAATCATTTATCCGAATTGAAGATGGTGAAGTCTTTATCTATGGTATGCACATCAGTCCTTATGAAAAAGGAAATATATTTAATAAAGATCCATTGCGTGTCCGAAAACTTCTTCTTCATAAGTCAGAGATTAATAAATTGCTCGGAAAGACAAAAGAAAAAGGGGTAGCAATCGTACCGCTAAAGGTGTATTTTAAAGGTAGTTTAGTGAAAATAGAGATTGGTCTTGCCAAAGGTAAGAAATTATATGATAAACGCCAGGACATTGCAAAAAAAGACCAGCAAAGAGAAGCACAGCGGGATTTTAAAGTGCGTAACTTTGGATAGCAAAGCAAGGAGGGAAACATGGTACCAATAAAAAAAGAAGATTTAAGAAAACTGGTGACACAGACGACGGTAGAAATGTATGAAGAATTAACGCCACAGTTAATTCAGCTGATCGATCAGACGAAGCATGATGATACATTGACAGAAGCGCAGAAACAAGATGAGATATCTTTACATATGTTGGGTTATGTAAAATCCTGTACAAATGAGATTATTATTGAAGTTCTGGCGGAGATACTGGGACTGGAAGATGAATAATTCACAGGAAAGAGAGGAAAATTAGAATGGCATATTGTGTAAAATGTGGTGCGAAGGTGGATGATGACATCCGATTCTGTCCGCAGTGTGGGGCAGAGATCCCTCGGCAGACAAGCCAGGAACAACAGTATACATATGGTCAGCAGACGGGCCAGGAACAACAGTATACATATGGTCAGCAGACAGATCAAAAACAACAGTATACATATGATACGGAAGAGTATTTTGATCCGCAGGAAGTACGCGGAAATAAAGGGATGGGTATACTCTCCTATTTTGGAATCCTGGTATTAATCCCATTGTTAGCCGGAGATAAGCGTTCGCAGTATGTAAGATTCCATGCAAACCAAGGACTGGTTTTATTCCTTGTTTCGTCTATTATAGATCTTTTAGATGGAGATTGGGTGTGGGGATTGCATTCTGTCATCAACTTTGGAGAAAGCATCTTTTCGTGGGCATTTGATATCTTAAGTTTTGCATGCTTTATCCTGATGATTATGGGCATTGTTGCTGCATGTAAAGGACAGAAAAAAGAATTACCTTTGATAGGAAAGATTAAAATATTAAAATGATTTTATATAAATGAAGCAGTTGTCAGGTTGACAACTGCTTCATTTATATATGAGATTTATAAGATAGGATCATCTATATAAGAAAGGGAATAATTCCCTGACAACGTGGGACCTGGTCCCTTTATAATTAAAGATTACTCAATGGTAATCAATTTTGGCTGTTCTTCCTGTCTCTGTACTTCCTTCGGGAATGTCAGATGAAGGACCCCGTCTTTGAATGCGGCTTTAATGTCTTCTTGGCTGATCTCGTCACCTACATAGAAGCTTCTGTTGCAAGTGCCGGTGTAGCGTTCTTTGTGGATGCATTTTCCTTTTGCATCTTTTTCTTCTTTTGTCTCATTTTTATGAGCTGTAATGGTAAGGTAACCATCCTTTAAATCAGCTTTGATGTCCTCTTTAGCATATCCTGGAAGTTCCATTGCGATCATGTAGTTCCCGTCTTTTTCATGAATATCTGTCTTCATGATCTGTGTAGAAGTACGGTCATATGAAGTGGTGAAAAATGGATCATTAAACATGTCATCAATTAAATTAAATCCTCTGTTTGTAAGTAACATAAGTCATTCCTCCTTAAATATATGCCTGACCGGTGAAAAGATATCCGTTTTGGTTTTATACGAAATCACCGGTGGTATTTTGCTTTGTTTTATTTGTTATAGTTATTATATAACACATATTGTTAGCAGTGTCAATAGGTGAGTGCTAACTTTTTTATAATTTTTAAATTTATGATACCAAGGACAAAAGATCTAAACCCATATGAGCTTGCTCATAGGTGGGGCGTTTGATCCCCAACATCATTTTATTTGAGATTTCAATAAAAAAGAGAGCAGAAAATCTGCTCTCGTTGTAATATCTTATGTTGAATAATAATTCTATTCTTTAATTCCGTTCTTCAAGCGGAGTGAAATCTTCATGTGTTCCCACATATTTATAAGCAGGACGAATAATCTTGCCGGCGTTGATTAATTCTTCTAAACGATGAGCACTCCAACCGGGCATACGTGCAATTGCAAAGATTGGGGTAAATAATTCCTGTGGAATGCCTAGCATAGTATAGACAAAACCGCTGTAAAAGTCTACGTTGGCGCAGACATTTTTGAACAGTTTGCGGTGTTCCATGATTAGCTGTCCGGCCAGGCGTTCTACCAGTTCGTAAAGTGCAAATTCTTCCATTAATCCCTTTTCCTCGGCAAGTGCTTTGGCGAATTTCTTCAAAATGACTTCACGAGGATCGGAGAGTGTATAAACAGCATGCCCCATACCATAGATTAGCCCAGAGTGATCAAATGCTTCTTTATTAAGAATCTTTTGCAAATATATGGCTACTTCTTCTTCGTTGGTCCAGTCATTGATATGAGCTTTGATGTCGGCAAACATATTCTGGACTTTTAGATTGGCTCCACCATGACGAGGTCCTTTTAATGAACCGATAGATGCAGCGACCGAAGAATAAGTGTCTGTACCAGAGGAAGTGACAACATGGGTTGTGAAAGTAGAATTGTTACCACCGCCGTGTTCGGCATGAAGAATCAAAGCGATATCCAATACTTTGGCTTCCAGCTCGGTATATTGACTATCCGGACGTAACATTAGCAGAATGTTCTCGGCCAGAGACAGCCCTTTCTGTGGATTGCGGATCAGTAAAGTCTCGTCCTTACGGAAATGTCGATATGAATGATAAGAATAAACAGCAATCAGAGGAAGCTTGGCAATTAGTTCCAGAGACTGGCGAAGTACATTTCCAGGAGTGATACTTTCTGGATCAGAGTCATATGTATAGAGCGTAAGAATACAGCGCTGCATGGCGTTCATGATATTCTCGTTTGAAGCTTTCATGACAACATCACGGACAAATCGACCGCTTAAATTCTGTAATTCAAACATAACATCAAGAAACATAGAGAGCTCTGTTTTGCTGGGAAGTCTTCCAAACAAGAGAAGATAAATGGTTTCTTCGAATCCAAATTTGCGACCTTTCAGACTGTTTACAATATCATTTACATTAATTCCCTGATAGTATAATGCACCTTCAGCAGGAATCTGACGTCCATTGATGAGATTATAGGCACAGACATCAGAGACTTCCGTCAATCCTGTTAAGACACCCTTTCCGGCGGAATCACGCAGACCACGTTTGACATCATATTCAATATATAAGTTGGGGTCAATCCGGTGATTTTTCATCAATTCCTGTTCTAATTTTTCTATGTTCTGTTTTAAAATGTCTGTTTCGTGTAAGTCTTCAAGGTGCATCAATTCATTTTCAGCCATACTCATTCCTCCGCTTCTCCGAGATTTAAATGAAAAAACACCTATTACAATTTATCATCACGTCATCGTAATTGGTGTTCGTTATACATAGTATATTAAAATATTCTACACGAAAGAGGATGATAATACAAGAATTTTCTTGGGATTTCTTTGGCTTTGAAATTTTTTATTAGAAAAAAATGGCATTTATATGCTCTTGACAAACATAGTTTCGATTTCTATAATAAAATATATCTAACAAAAGATTCGTTTGCAGACCAGAGAGCATGAATTCAGGGCTTGTACTGGTTTCGACGGGGGTCTGGAAGTTGGAGAAGCCATCCGTAGCGGGACACTACGATAAAAGTTCCAATTAAATATAAACGCAGACGAAAATTTAGCGTACGCTGCCTAATATTGGCAGCAGTCGGTCTTAGGTCATCCGCTGCTTAAGTAACCGGCTTCAACAAGGCGGAGCACTTCGTTTCCAAAGCTTTGAGGAGATAGAAGAACTTATGAAGCTACTAAAGTCAGTAACCTGTCATTAGGTGACTGACGGAGGGAATGTCAGAATAATGACTGTGATGGGAGATGCTCTGGTGGATGGGCTTTCGGACGCGGGTTCAACTCCCGCCAGGTCCACTTCGGAAATGTCTGTTTGACAGGCATTTCTTTTTTG
>NZ_JBNPLX010000014.1:0-87492 GCF_050313695.1 Bariatricus sp. SGI.161 | reverse complement strand
ATTTGTCAAGTGTTTTTTGATTTTGGACATAAAAAAAGCAGAATATGCATTTCTACATATTCCACTCTTTTCACTCTGAGATGATTATCCTTATCTTAATGACATTGGGCTAACGACAACCATCTTTCCTCCGTTACATTGTATAATGTAACTATGATAAGCAATAAATATTATAACGAATTTTTTGAATTAGGACAACAGAAAATTAACTTTAGTTTCTTCGAATTGCATTTACCTGATGACGATCCAGTCTACACCCTTAAAAAAGTTTTGGAGGATATCGATTTTTCGAGCTTGATTGCTCGTTATTCATCTAAGGGAAGAAGCGGGTATAATCCGATTATGATGTATGCTTTAATCACTTATGCAAACATGCGTGGCATCAGATCTGTTGATCGTATTGTAGAATTATGCGAAAGGGATTTGGCTTTTATCTGGCTTGCTAAAGGTCAGAAGCCAAAACGGGATGCTTTTTATGAATTCAAAGGAGAAAAACTGACTGGCGAAGTGTTAGATGATCTGAATTATCAGTTCTTGCGTCGTCTGAAAAAGGAAGGACTGATCACTCTCGAAGCACTTTACATTGATGGAACAAAAATAGAAGCCAATGCCAATCGCTATACATTTGTATGGCGCGGAAGCATCAATTATCATCTTGCCGGACTTTTGGATACTATTGATGCGCTTTATACAAGATATAATGCACTTTTGAATGAAAATAATTATACTCAGAAATACGAACTGGGAAATGCACAGATGTTCATTATTGAAGGAATGGATAAAGTTCGGACTGTGATTGAAAAAAACCGGAAGCGTAAACTGACAAAACATAAAAAGCTACCTAATAATACGATCATTGAAATTGATAACTGTTCTCCGCTGGAAATTTTAAAGCTCCAGAAAAATTTATCGAAGATTGCCGATGGAGAAGGTATTGAGTTTGTTACTGGAAAAGGAAAAAGGAAATCGGAAATTCAGCAGCTTTATGAAGAACTGGAGCATTGTGGCAAACGTCTGATGGAATATAAAGAATGTTTTGAGGTTATGGGAAGAGATCGCAACAGTTATTCCAAGACAGATCTGGAAGCCACTTTTATGAGAATGAAAGAAGATCACATGCTGAACGGACAGTTAAAACCAGCGTACAATGTACAGATAGCTGTGGAGAACTATTTCATCATTCATGGGTATGTCAGCAATGACCGTACCGATTACAATACTTTGATTCCAGTTGTGGATAAACATATCAAAGCATTTGGAGCGGTTCTGAAAGAATTAACTGCAGACAGCGGATACTGCAGCGAGAAAAATCTTCTCTATCTAAAACAGAATAAAATCACAAGCTACATAAAACTGCAGGATCATGAAAAGCGAAAAACGCGTGCCTATGCAAAAGACATCAGCAAGTATTATAACATGACTACGCAGGTATACGAAGATGAACTTTATTATATCTGTCATGATGGAAGGGAACTGCGACATATCCGCACAGAAGAAAAAGAGCAGGATGGTTATACGCAGACGCTGGAGGTATATGGATGTGCAGATTGTAGCGGCTGTGAACACAAAGCCAAATGTTTGTATAAATATAATCCAGAAAAAGATACGGATAAAAATAAAGTCATGAAGATAAATGAGCAATGGGAAGAACTGAAGGAGGAATCCCATGCAAATGTTGAGAGCGAGAAAGGAATCCTGAATCGTCAGATTCGTTCGATCCAAACGGAAGGACATTTTGGAGATATAAAAGAAAACGAAAATTTCCGGCGTTTCAATTATCGTTCCACAGAAAAGGTATATAAAGAATTCATGCTGTATGCGATTGGTCGAAATATCAACAAATACCATCGTTTTCTTCATGATGAAATCAAAAAATTTGAAGGAAAACAGGAACAGAAAGCGGTTTAGAAAAATGTTTGCCTTACAATGACAGACGGTTTAATTTTTGTACCCTAAAATAAATATTATAAGCTGAAACAAGGATATCCCACGGGAAATCTCGTGCTGTAAAGCACGGAGTTCCGCGGGATATCCTTATTTCTTGGTTGAAGGACTAAAAATCGGTATTAACCGACAATCCCTTCGTTCGACAAATCTCATCATTATGCTCTGGACAGATATTCTCCAGTACGTGTATCAATCTTAATCGTCTCTCCCTGATCTACGAACAATGGTACCATTACCTGAGCGCCGGTCTCAACGATAGCTGGTTTTGTAGCACCTGTTGCTGTATTACCTTTTACACCTGGCTCTGATTCTGTGATCAGAAGCTCTACAGTAAGAGGTGGCTCAATTGAAAATGGATTACCCTGATAAGAAACGATCGTTACTTCTTCATTCTCTTTGACAAACTTCAGAGAATCACCAACAGTATCTTTGCTGACCGGAATCTGATCATAAGTTTCCTGATCCATGAAATAATACAGATCTCCATCATTATACAGATACTGCATTTTCTTTCTCTCGATATAGGCCTCGTCATATGTCTCTGTAGGACGGAATGTTCTTTCTACAACACCTCCATCAATGACATTTTTCAGCTTGGTACGAACGAATGCTGCACCCTTTCCTGGTTTTACATGAAGGAACTCTAATACCTGATATACATTTCCCTCAATCTCTAATGTCATACCATTTCTAAATTCGCCTGCGCTTTTTTTAGCCATTATATAATCCTCCTTAAATTGTGCCCCATATGGCACTTTACGTTCTTTTCACTCTATTCATTCTATAATAGATTATGCCTTTTTTCAACCTTTTTTTACCCGCTAAAAGTGGATTCTACCGCTGTTTCAGGCTCTTTTTGTAGAAATACAGCACAATCTTCTCCAAATATCTCTTTAATACAATCTGAATCTCTTCTTTCGGATGAATCGGTTTAACCAGAATATTACGGATTCCGGCACGTTTCGCTCCCCACACATCGGTAAAAAGCTGATCTCCGATGAACAATGAATTACTCTGATCTGTGCCCATGATCTCCATCGCCTTTTTGTAATTTTTTGTAGATGGCTTATGGGCGTCATAGACATAATCTACCTGAATATCTTTATTAAACATCTGGACTCTCGGTTCCTGATTATTAGAGATCAGACAGCAGCAAAATCCTATCTTCTTCAGCCGCTCAAACAGTGCCACTGCCCTGTGGTCAGCCGGCGCCCCGTGAGGAACCAATGTATTATCAATATCAAAAATCAGGCCCCGGTAACCTTCCTCATATAATTTTTCAAAATCAATCACATACGTAGACGCTACATAAGCATCTGGAAAAAACATATCAAACATTATTTTTCATCCATTTCTGTCAGACGCTGAACCAGTTCTTCACAGATCTGAAGAACCGTCTTATTATCAGTATTAATCACAATATCTGCTGCTGCTTCATATTTTCCTCGGCGCTGCTCCATCAACTCTGAGATACCTTCTACATTCTTTCTTCCGCGCAATACCGGACGATCATCACTGTCCTTGACACGCTCATAGATAATTTCAGGACTTGCCGTTAAGAGCACCACTCTTCCATTTTTCTTCATCTCTTCCACATTACGTTCCCGAAGAGCTGCTCCTCCTCCACAGGAGATAACCGTATTTTTATGAGTCTGCATCTCGATCAGAAGATTCGTCTCCAGATCTCGGAAATATTCTTCTCCATAGGTAGAGAAAATATCCGGGATACTCATTTCTTCACGTTCTGCAATCACCCTGTCCATCTCTACGATATCCATATCAAACATGATACTCAGATAATCTGAAATCGTAGACTTTCCTGCACCCATGAACCCAATCAACACAATATTATAATCAAATAGTTTTCTTGCCTGGATTCTCTTACTATTTCTTAAAATACAGTGGAATACATCAAATATCTCATCCCTGTATTTGTTATCAACAAGCTTTGCTTCCAACCGTCTCTTTTGCTTCTCTTCCTGCTGTGGCTGAAGAATTGGCATTCCATATTCTTCTTTATACGCCATAATCTTTTCTACAATGGAGTTTCTCTCAACTAAGGCATCAATAATCTTGTCATCGCACAGCCCGAGTTGTTCTCTGTACATCTCTAAGTCGTTCATCCTTCTCTTCTCCTACTTTCTAACTAACCATACGCACGTGTGTATTATAGCAACAATCCACAGGTTGCGCAAGATTTTCCTTTGACAACTCCATTAATAACTTTCCAATGTTTTCTTCACATCCTGTCTGAATGCCTGCCAGGCTGCCTCATTTTCTACAAAATATTTAGGACAGTTCTTCCCGGTCACATCATAATGCCGAATAACATCCTCCTCGTTCAGATCAAATTTTAGACATAACCAGGCACAAAGCTGTACCATAGACTGATAAGTAGCATCGTTGAACTCTCCCGTATCATCCGGGTGACAGCATTCGATGGAAACAGTATCAATATTCCGGTCATTGGAGGCATAAGCTACTTCCCAGGTCGGCACACATTGTACAATCTCACCTTCCAGACCTATCACAAAATTACTGCTGACTTTGGTATCATGTCCGTCCTTCAGGCTTTCAAAATAATCTCGGTTTTCCATGGCAGTTGCCCCTGGATTGGCCGTATAATGAACAACGATTCCTGTAATTTTATTCGTCTCTATTCCCGGTCTGGAATAAGGATTCACCGTCAGCAGTTCCACATCAATATCCGGCTTCAGCGCCTCTATTCTATCATTATCCAATTCCATATACTGGTCTGTAAACCAGGAAGGCTTTGCAATTCTTAATATAATGAAAAGAACGAATAGCACGACTAATAAGAGCAGGCCCAGACGTATATTACGCTGGACCCTTCTTTTTTGCTGTGCTTCAGTCAGTTTTCTATGGTATCTTCTTTTTCGCTTCTTCATGAGTCTTCTCCGTTTAACGTTCTTGCATCTGAGTATACCATAACTTTTTTATGTATTCATGAAGACTTTCTTAAAAACCGATAAAATCCTCTTAAACTATGAATTTGTAAGTCGTTGTTGTATCGTATTTCTCTCCTGCTTTCAAAACCGGTCCTTCAAAATTCTCTTTATGGATAGCATCCGGGAAATACTGGGTCTCCAGACAAGCGGCCTGACGCTTCTCATATACTGCACCTTCCTTACCTTGTTCATGCTCAAGGAAATTGCCTGTATAAAACTGCACTCCCGGAAGATCTGTAGATACTTCCATGGTAATTCCAGTCTGTTCACAATACATCTGTGCGATCTTACGCTCGCCCGTACCATTCAATACCCAGTTGTGATCATATCCCAGGCCGAATTTCAGAGCTTCATAATCCATATCGATCTCCTTGCCGATTGCCTTCATCTGTCGGAAATCCATAGGTGTTCCCTCTACCGGAACGATCTCTCCGGTGGGAATAGACTCTGCATCCGCTCTGGTAAACGCATCTGCACAGATCATAACTTCCTGATCAAGTATCGTTCCGGACGCATGTCCTGCCAGATTAAAATAGCTGTGATTCGTAAGATTCATTAAAGTATCTGTATCCGAAACTGCCTGATAATGAATCTTTACTTCATTTTCTTCGGTCAATGTATAGGTCACATAAATCCTGGCATTTCCTGGATACCCCTGATCACCATCCGGACTGTAAAGATAGAACCTTACATGGCTGTCATCTGCTTCTTCCACTTGCCACATTCTCTTATTATAGTAATCCCTTCCGCCATGAAGAGAATTCTGATTATCATTCTGCGTCAAATGATAAGTTGTTCCATTCAACTCAAACTCTGCCTTTCCAATCCGATTCGCAACTCTGCCGACCGTTGCTCCCAGATGGACCGTACCATTTTCATAACCTTCTACCGTATCATATCCCAACACTACATCCAGAAGACAACCATTCTGATCCGGAACCAAAACTTGTACCAAAGTTGCACCATAATCAGACACAACAACTTCCATTCCATTCTGATTTTTCAAAGAATATTTTACCACATTCTCTCCTTTTGCTGTTGTCCCAAAATCACTTTTCATTCTCATACCCTCTTTTTCTTAATCGTGAAGAGATAGGCGGATCACAACCATTGTACCTTTCTCTTCCTTGCTGAAATATTTATTCCATAATCTAAACCATATATCATTTTGATTCTATCGTCAACATTATTTATACCGATTCCAATAAAAAAGCCATCCACTTCTACAATATCTGTAAAGCGGATAGCTTTTTATAAAAATTATTATATTTTATTCATCTGTGCTGTAGTTTGGTGCCTCTTTTGTAATATGAATATCATGCGGATGACTCTCTTTCAGAGAAGCAGCAGAGATCTTAACAAACTTGCCATTTCTCTTCAGATCTTCGATTGTCGGAGTACCACAATAGCCCATACCGGAACGAAGTCCACCCATTAACTGGAATACCGTATCTTCTACGGAGCCTTTATATGCGACACGTCCTTCTACACCTTCCGGTACCAGTTTCTTTGCATCGGACTGGAAGTAACGGTCTTTGCTTCCGTTCTCCATCGCTGCGATAGATCCCATTCCACGATATACTTTATATTTTCTTCCCTGATACAGTTCAAATGTTCCCGGGCTCTCGTCACATCCGGCAAAGATGCTTCCCATCATGCAGACATTGGCTCCGGCTGCGATAGCCTTTGTCATATCACCGGAATACTTAATACCACCATCGGCAATGATCGGAATTCCATACTTATCTGCCGCCTCGTAGCAATCCATAACTGCAGAGATCTGCGGAACACCAATACCTGCCACAATACGTGTCGTACAAATGGATCCTGGACCAATACCAACTTTCACAGCATCTACACCAGCTTTGATCAAAGCCTCTGTTGCCTCACCTGTCGCTACATTACCCGCAATCACCTGAAGATCTGGGAATTTTGATTTTACCATATCTACAGTTCGGATGACATTGGCAGAATGCCCATGAGCAGAATCCATAACAACAACATCAACCTTTGCGTTCACAAGTTCCTGTGCTCTCTCCAGACAGTTTGCTGTAATTCCGATCGCTGCACCACAGAGCAGACGTCCCTGGGAATCCTTTGCGGATAATGGATATTTGATCTGTTTTTCAATATCTTTAATTGTGATAAGACCTTTCAAATTGAAATCCTCATCTACAATCGGAAGTTTTTCTTTTCTTGCTTTTGCAAGAATCTTCTTTGCCTCTTCCAGAGTGATTCCTTCCGGTGCTGTAATCAATCCCTCGGAAGTCATAGATTCTTTAATCTTTTTAGAGAAATCTTCTTCGAATTTTAAATCACGGTTTGTAATAATACCTACCAATTTTCCATTTTCAGTAATTGGCACACCTGAAATTCTGAACTTAGCCATCAGATTGTTGGCATCTTCCAGAGTATTCTCCGGTGACAGATAAAATGGATCTGTGATAACCCCATTTTCGGAACGCTTTACCTTATCAACCTCTTCTGCCTGCTGTTCGATTGACATGTTTTTATGAATAATACCAATTCCTCCCTGACGAGCCATTGCAATGGCCATACGATGTTCTGTTACCGTATCCATACCTGCGCTCATCATTGGTATATTTAACTTGATTTTTTTTGTTAAATAAGTTGATAAATCCACCTGATTTGGAATTACTTCTGAATAAGACGGAACTAAAAGTACATCATCAAACGTAATGCCTTCTCCGATTATCTTTCCCATGATTGTCATCCTCTCTTTCTCTCTCTTCAATTTTATGATTATCTGCTATAATAACTAATTTGTATATCACTTGTCAACATATTTCGTCCGCTTTTTTCTTTTCAGACAATTTATTTGCGAATAACTTTACGTGGCGCCATCAGGAAGAATCCTTCCACAATTGTCTCATTTGGCTCAAACAGAATCTTCTTTACCTCACCCTGATTCGCTGTTATCAGAGCATACACTCTTGCCAGTCCAGTTCCCGAACTATAATCATAGACCTTTGCATTCTGATACTGACGCAACTCCACTGCATCTGCCGGCGCCAGCATCTCCAGATCAGATACATTCATCGAAAATACTCTTTTTCTTTTTGACTTATTCATAATCTTGTCAATATCCAGATCGCCATTCACATATAAGTATTCATACTCAACCTTCAGCCGATGGAACATGAATATATCAAGCCCGATTAACAGAACTGGTACCAGAATAATAATCGGATAATAAAGCACTGCCAGAATAGATACGATTGTCACCGCAATCAGTATCGCTTTCGTCATCATATCTTTCATATCTGGTTTTTTCTTCACCAATTGTTCAGTATAATAGTCGCTCATTTTTTCTTCCTCCAAAATTTTAATTAAAGATATTGTAGCACATTTTAGGACAAAAAGAAAACTCCTCACAAGAGGAGTTTTCAAAATTTTCACACTTTATGTGTATCTGTTTACATCATGCCCATTCCGCCGCCTGCACCAGCTGGCATTGCCGGGGTCTCTTCTTTGATATTGGCAACAACAGACTCCGTTGTCAGAAGTGTAGATGCAACACTTGTTGCATTCTGAAGTGCACTTCTTGTTACCTTAGCCGGATCAAGAATACCACTCTCTACCATATCTACATAGTTCTCTGTCAATGCATCGAAACCAATACCTGGCTCTGATTCTTTTACTTTATTGATGATCACAGAACCTTCCAATCCGGCATTTGCTGCAATGTGATACAATGGAGCTTCCAGAGCTTTCAGGATTACATTCGCACCTGTCTTCTCATCACCTTCCAGAGTATCTGCAAGAGCTGCAACCTCTTTTGTAGCGTGGATATATGCAGAACCGCCTCCTGCAATAATACCTTCTTCAACAGCTGCTCTTGTTGCTGCAAGTGCATCTTCCATACGAAGTTTTGCTTCTTTCATCTCTGTCTCTGTTGCTGCACCAACACGGATTACAGCTACACCACCTGCAAGTTTTGCAAGTCTTTCCTGAAGTTTCTCTCTGTCGAAATCAGATGTTGTCTCTTCAATCTGCATCTTAATCTGAGCCACACGGTCAGCAATCGCTTTCTTATCGCCCATACCATCAACGATAACTGTGTTCTCTTTCTGTACTTTTACAGATTTTGCACGTCCAAGTTGATCCAGCGTAGTCTCTTTCAGATCCATTCCCAGTTCATCAGAGATGACCTGTCCGCCTGTCAGAATAGCAATATCTTTGAGCATTTCTTTTCTTCTGTCACCATAGCCAGGAGCTTTTACAGCAGCTACATTGAATGTTCCACGCAGTTTGTTCACAATTAACGTAGTAAGTGCCTCTCCTTCTACGTCCTCTGCAATGATCAATAATCTTGCACCAGACTGTACAATCTGCTCTAACAATGGAAGAATCTCCTGAATATTAGAAATCTTCTTATCTGTGATCAAGATATATGGATCATCAAGAATAGCTTCCATCTTATCCATATCCGTTGCCATGTATGCAGATACATATCCACGATCAAACTGCATACCTTCTACCAGATCAAGTTCTGTCTTCATTGTCTTGGACTCTTCGATTGTGATAACTCCATCGTTAGATACCTTTTCCATTGCATCTGCAACCATCTCTCCAACTTCTACATCGCCAGCTGAGATTGCTGCAACTTTTGCGATCTGATCTTTATCTCTTACTTTACTGGACATCTTAGCAATTGCTTCAACAGCTGCATCTGTTGCTTTCTTCATACCTTTACGGAGAATAATCGGATTAGCACCTGCTGCCAGGTTCTTCATTCCTTCATGTACCATAGACTGTGCCAATACAGTTGCTGTTGTAGTACCATCTCCGGCAACATCATTTGTCTTAGATGCAACTTCCTTGATCAACTGTGCTCCCATATTCTCAAAAGCATCTTCCAATTCGATCTCTTTTGCAATTGTAACACCATCATTTGTAATCAGTGGTGCACCGAATGATTTGTCAAGAACAACATTACGTCCTTTTGGTCCAAGTGTTACTCTCACTGTGTCTGCCAACTGGTTAACTCCTGCTTCCAATGCGCTTCTTGCTTCTGCGCCATATTTAATTTCTTTTGCCATGATAAATCTGCCTCCTATATTCTATTAAAAAACTTTTCTATATTCATTATTATTGACTGTTCTTTATTCACAGATGGCAAGAATGTCATCCTGTTTTACAATAATATATTCTTCGTCTTCAATCTCTACAGTTGTTCCTGAATATTTAGAATAAATAACCTTCTGTCCAACTGTAACATTCATTGTCACTTCTTTTCCATCAACTGTTCCACCTGGTCCAACAGCAATTACTTCTGCCTGCTGTGGTTTTTCTTTTGACTGTCCAGGAATGACTATTCCTGACTTTGTAGTCTCTTCTGCAACCAACTGCTTTAATACAACTCTGTCTCCTAATGGTACTAATTTCATATTTATTCCTCCTTAATTATATTCAAAGATTTGTCAGCACTCACAAAAAGAGAGTGCTAAAAGACTCTAGATATAAAATAGCACTCTCTTTCTACTTTGTCAACACACTTTCTATTTAGTTTACAAGTTTTTTATAAAATCCATTTCGAATCTGAAACTTCAATATCTTACCCGATTTATTCCAATAACGCTCTTTGATGAATCCATTGCACCCAATATTTCCGTTTGACGTCTCAATACGGCATTCATAGATTCCATCCAGTGAAAATATCGGAAGTTCTGTCTCCTCTGATAGAAAATATATGCATTCTTCGTCTGGATTATACGTAATGATTTTACAACTATGAGAAGTTTCATCAAAATATCCGTCTTTAAGTACCATTCTCGACATTTGAAGCTCTGCCGGACACTTTTCGTACATATATATTTCTCCTTTCCTATTGATACCCCGTCGAGATATTACAGCTAAACTCAAATAAGGGTATCAGTTGCCCGATACCCTTTCTACTCTGACTATTTCATACGTTCTGCTTTGATATGTTCTAATTCTGTAAATACATAATCATTAACAACTTTAATGTAGGTTCCTTTCATACCGGAAGAACGTGATTCAATTACGCCGGCACTCTCGAACTTACGGAGTGCATTTACAATTACAGATCTCGTAATTCCAACACGATCCGCAATCTTGCTTGCAACCAGAATTCCCTCGGTTCCATCAAGTTCATCAAAAATATGAATGATAGCTTCTAACTCTGAATAAGATAATGTACTGATTGCCGACTGGACAATATGTTCTTTTCTGGTCTCTTCAGCACTTTCTTCATTCACCGAACGAAGCATCTCCAATCCTACAACTGTTGCTCCATACTCACTCAAGATAATATCATCAATCTCATACATCTGTTCTTTTTTATAGATAAATAAAGTACCCAGGCGCTCTCCTGCAATATCAATCGGCGTAATAATTGCCTGATATTTTTTCACTGCATCTTCAGAAAAACCTAATGTCTGCAGATTCACATTCTCTTTAGTTGATAAGATACTCAAAAGTCGCTCATTTAGCATATCATCAATATGTTTTCCGATTTCCTGCTCAATCAATTCTTTAATATAAGGTACATTGTCACATTTGCTTCCCCCAAGTACCTTTCCCTTTTTACTTACGACTAATACATTCGAATCTAAAATCTGCGTAAGCACTTCACAAATGTCATTAAATACAACTTTACTCGAATTGTTGTTGTGCAGTAATTTGTTGATTTTTCTGGTTTTATCTAACAATTGTACGCTCATTGACATTCCACCATCCTTTGATTGATATATTATCATACAATTCTAGAAGTTTCAATTAATTTCCTAATTATTTTTGTTATTTTCTTTATTTTCTACATATCCACACTGCTCATCACCGCAGAGAAGCTTATTCCCTTTCTCTACCATATATTTTCCACACCTTGGACATTTCTTTGTAGATGGTTTCTGCCATGACATAAATTCACATTCTGGATTGTTCTCACATCCGTAATATTTTCTTCCTTTTTTCGTCTTTCGAATTACCACATCTTTACCGCACACCGGACAAGGAACACCTATTTTCTCTAGGTAAGGCTTTGTGTTACGACATTCTGGAAATCCCGGGCATGCCAGAAAACGTCCATGTGGTCCATATTTAATGACCATATTTCGTCCACACTGATCACAGATGACATCCGTCACTTCATCTTCGATTTTCACTTGTTCCTGTTCTTTCTCCGCAATCTCTACTGCTGCCTCCAGATCAGGATAGAAATTCTCAATAATTGTCTTCCAATTCACTTTACCTTCTGCCACACCGTCCAAAAGGCTTTCCATATTGGCTGTAAAATTCACATCCACAATACTTGGGAAGGATTGCTTCATAATATTATTCACAACCTCTCCAAGTTCCGTCAGATACAGATTCTTATTCTCTTTTGCCACATAACGTCTTGCAATAATGGTAGAAATCGTCGGTGCATAAGTACTCGGACGTCCAATTCCTAACTCTTCCAATGTCTTTACCAAGGTTGCTTCTGTATAATGTGCCGGTGGCTGTGTAAAATGCTGTTTTGTCTCAAAACTTTCCTTAGAAAGAACGGAATCCTTATCCAATCCTTTCAGCAATACATTATTTTCTTCTTTTTCTTCTCCTGCTTCTGTGTATACCGTTCGGAATCCTTCAAATGCAATCTTGGAAGCCGCCACTGTAAAATAATACTTTCCAGCTGCAATCTTCACAGATGTGGTCTCATATCTTGCGGGCTGCATTCTGCTGGCAACAAAACGCTTCCAGATCAACTGATACAAACGGAACTGGTCTCTGGTTAAGGAATCCTTCATTGCTGCCGGAGTGCGTGTCACATCCGTCGGACGAATTGCTTCGTGAGCATCTTGAATAATCTTATGCCCATCTCCAGACTTTGCCTCATTTACAGCCACATAATCCTGTCCATAACTTGAAGCAATATATTCCCGCACGTTGGCATCTGCCTCTTCAGAGACACGGGTGGAATCGGTACGAAGATAAGTGATCAGACCTACCGTTCCATTTCCTTTAATATCAATTCCTTCGTATAACTGCTGGGCAATCCTCATTGTCTTAGCTGTTGCAAAATTCAGTGCTTTAGATGCCTCCTGTTGTAAAGTACTCGTCGTAAAAGGTACTGGTGACTTCTTCGTTCTCTCACCTTTTTTTACATCTGCCACTGAATAGTCTGCATATTCCAGATCCTTGATGATTGCATCCAGCTCTTTCTGAGAATGAATCGTCATCTTCTTATCTGTTCCATAGAACTTAGCTGTCAGAAGTTTTCTCTCGCCCTCTACCTTCAGGTTCGCATCCAATGTCCAGTATTCTTCTGGAATAAAAGCATTGATCTCATCTTCTCTGTCTGCAATGATTCGAAGTGCTACCGACTGTACACGTCCGGCACTTAATCCTCTCTTTACCTTTGCCCATAAAAGCGGACTAATCTTATATCCAACAATTCGATCAAGAATTCTTCGTGCCTGTTGTGCATCAACAAGATCCATATCGATTTCTCGCGCATTTTTCAGAGATGCTTTTACGGCATTTTTAGTAATCTCATTAAAACTGATTCTGTACGTCTTTTTATTTTCCAATTTCAAAGCCTGACTCAGATGCCATGAAATTGCTTCTCCTTCACGGTCCGGGTCAGTTGCGAGATACACTTTATCGGCCTTCTTCACTTCCTTGCGAAGGTTGGCAAGAATCTCTCCTTTTCCCCGGATTGTAATATACTTCGGCTCGTAATCATGCTCAACATCAACTCCAAGCTGACTCTTGGGCAGATCTCTTACATGTCCATTTGATGCGGTCACCACATAATTACTTCCTAAAAATTTCTTGATGGTCTTCACTTTTGCTGGTGACTCCACAATTACAAGATAACGTGCCATAAAATAATTTCCTCCATGAAAATATATCCACCGGTATCATCTACCGGAGCTTTACATAATAATTTTTAGATATTTCTTTCACATATCCTTTCATTTCCAGAGTAATCAGCTGTTCCAGGAGTTCCTGTACATTCAGTCCAGTCTCCTCTAATAGCTGACTCATTCCCTTTGGAAATAAACCGAGACAACTATACACCATATTTTCTGTACTTTCAAGCACTTTTTCATTTTTGTCAATTATTTGCCCTTGATTCACAATATTTATACCTAACTCAATCAATAAATCTTCCGGGGATATCAGGATTCCTGCACCCTGACGAATCAAACGATGGCATCCCTGACTCATAGAACTCGTCACAGGTCCCGGCAAAGCATACACATCTTTTCCCTGCTCCAGTGCCATATCAGCCGTGATCAGCGACCCACTTTTTTCTTTTGCTTCTATCACAAGAACCACATCCGCCAGTCCACTGATGATTCGATTCCTTTCAGGAAAATAAGCCGGCAACGGGGGCTGTCCGGGAATCTGTTCAGATATGATTCCTCCCTTTTGTTGAATATCCATATATAATCCAATATTCTCCCTGGGATAACAGATATCTACCCCACATCCCAGCACTCCATAGGTTGCTCCTCCTGCATTCAGCGCTCCTCTTTGCCCCGCCCCGTCAATTCCTCTCGCCATTCCGCTGATAATCTGTATTCCTTCTGAAGCCAAAGCCTCACCATACTCTAACGCAATCTGTTCACCATAGTGTGTACATCTTCTTGCACCTACAATTGCAACTGAAACCTGATTTTCCCTGGGAAGGCTACCTTTTACATAGAGTGCGTAAGGTGGCTGCGAAATATTCGTAAGCTTCTTGGGATATTCTTCTGAAAAATACGGAATCATCCGTATCCCTTGTTCCTGCAGTTTCTCCCAACACTTCTCTATCTCCCATTCTTTTTTTGATCTTAAAATAGTATCCACATCTCGACTTTCCAAAAAGTTCAGGAATCGCAGATGTATTTCTTCTATATTATATATAGTTTTTCCATCTCCATATTCTTCTCTCAACAGTCTTTTTTTCTTGTCAGATAATGGGCGAATTGCTGACAGCCAATATTCATACATCATTTACTCTTTCACCTTCCCCAATACTTCTTTTCCATTGTTCGATATCCAATTGCCTCTTTCAGATGATGCTCCCGAATCTGCTCACTCATCTCCATATCGGCAATCGTCCGTGCAACACGTAATATCTTATGATAAGTCCGTGCTGTAAGTCCTAATACGTTAAATGCCTGCTTCATCAGACGTTCTTCTTTTGCTCCTAAGACACAATATCTCTGCAAATCCTTCGCACTAAGCATGGAGTTCGTCCTGATTGTCGTTTCCAAATAACGCAGGTTCTGAATCTCTCTTGCCTGACAGACTCGTCTGCGTATAGATTCCGAACTCTCTTGTCTCTCTCCAGCGCTTAAGTCTTCATAAGAAATTCTTGGTGCTTCTACACAGATATCAATCCGATCCAAGAATGGCTGACTGATTCTGCCAAGATATTGCTGGATCTGTGAAGGAGTACATGTGCATTTCTCAAGATTCGGATAATTTCCACATGGACATGGATTCATAGCTGCAGCCAATGTAAAATTCGCCGGGAACACGTAATTCCCATGACTTCTGGTAATCCGAATCTGATGTTCTTCTAACGGTTGCCGTAGCACTTCCAGTACCGGCTTCTGAAATTCTGCCAATTCGTCCAGAAACAATACACCACCATGCGCTAAGCTGATCTCTCCCGGCACTGGGATCAGCCCTCCGCCTATTAGTGCAGCCTTTGTTACTGTATGATGTACGCTGCGAAACGGTCTCCCAGTAATCAGTGGATGTTCTTTATCTACCATTCCTAAGACACTATATATCTTCGTAATCTCCATACTTTCTTCCAGAGTCGGAGGTGGCAGTATGGTCGGGATTCTCTGGGCCATCATGGATTTTCCGCTTCCAGGCGGTCCCACAAGGAGCAGGTTATGCCCTCCTGCCACTGCCACTTCTGCTGCCCGCTTGACCGCCTGCTGTCCTTGAATATCACTGTAATCTACCAGCGTTGTTCCAAGTGGATTCTCCATTCCTTGCTTATGTTTAGAGTTAACATATTGCAATGCCTTCTCACCCTTCAGATAAGCGCATGCTTCTTTCAGATGTTCTACTCCAAGAATCTGCATATTCTCTACTAATGCTCCCTCCGACATATTTTGCTTTGGAAGAATACAGGCCTTACAGCCTTCCTCCCGTGCTTTCATCACAATCGGAAGAACTCCCGACACCGCCTGTACACTTCCATCCAGCCCCAATTCTCCTAGCACAAGAATATCTTTAAGCTTCTCTTCCGGGAATATTCCCAATGCAGCCAATAACGCCAGCGCGATCGGCAGATCAAAAGAAGCTCCCCGCTTTCTTACTGTGGCCGGTGCCAGATTAATTACCATCTTTTTCGCCGGAATACGAATCTCTGAATTCCGTACTGCAGTCCGCACCCTTTCCGAGGCTTCTTTCACCTCTGAAGACAGATATCCCACCATGTGAAATACTGGCAGTCCATTACTTACATCTGCTTCCACGTGTATCATCTCTACATGAAGGCCGTGAATTGCAGCGGATAATACTGAACTAAATGCCATTTACGCACTCCTTTCTCTTTGCAATTATCAAATTATACTTTGGATGATTTGGACCGATACAGTCCGATAAGATTTTTATCTAGAAAAAAATCAGGATAAGAGGATTCCCTTATCATAAATGTGAATCCATCTTATCCCAATCATTTAGTAATGTCAATTATTTTTTTACATGATCCTATGCATTTTTAGAAGGTGCCAGAACTCCGGCTCCAATAATCACAAGACACACGAAGATTCCAAGAAACAGGGAATCAAACGGCAGTCCCAAAAGATTACCGCCCAGCACTGCAATTGGTCCTGCGGCCATAGAGACAAGCACTGCCCAGGATGCCACCTTCCCTTTGGCAAATAAAGCACAGGTAAGCGGAATAAATACGACCGTTCCCCGAATTCCCATAGACAAGAATCCAAAATCATTGATAATTGCTCCTGGAACAACCAGAGCAATTGCCGCTGCACAACAGAGAATGACCACAATCGTAACTCTTGTTGTATATAACTTCTTCTTTACATCCGCCAGCTGCTTTGATATCTTACAGAAAATATCATTCACCAAGATCGTTGCCACACCAAGGGACAGACCCGCACCTCCGGCGATAACAGTAACCAGCAGTGTACCAAGTACTATTCCCCCAATAAACTTTGGCATATAATGCAGAACAAACGTCGGAAATACCTGCGAAGAACTTGCAATCTCAATCATTCCCTCTGGAATGCCCTTTCCCGTTTCTGTAAGCGCTGCAATTTCATCCGTCGTCATGCAATGATTTCTCATAAACATTCCAATAAATATACATGCAATTCCAATCGGTGGAATAAGTACTGCACTTAACATGGCACCTTTTCTTGCCTTACTGTCACTTTTGGCGGACCAGATTGCCTGGGCATAGGTCTGTGTTGCCAGTACTCCCAACAAAAGTGACAGGCCGGAACCCATATCTTTCAAAAATCCTCTGGAAAACAGACTGAAATATCTTGCTGACACATCTTCAGAAGCCGTAATCCCAGCCAATTCTCCTACATCCGTTCCCACAAGTGTCGCACGTAATTGATCAATCAAAGCACTGATTCCGTGACTGTTCGTCAGAACAATTCCTAATCCCAATATGGATGCGCCATAGAGCAGAATCAGTTTTACCACTCCACCCATTCCGGCGCCCCATGCACCACCGAACACCACATAAATCATCATAACTACGACAGATATCATAGCTGCCGGCAGAAAATCCATATGAAAAATGGTCGTCAAAAGTGCACAGCTAGACAATACCTGTGCAATCACGCTGATAAAAATACCAATGGAACACAATACAGATCCTGCATATTCAGCCTTCGTGCCATATTCTTTTCCGATAACTTCCAGCAACGTAATACTGCCGCTGTGCCGTAATGGAATCACATACCCGATTGCCAGAATCAGGCAGCCAATTCCAGATCCTAAAGTGAACCACCAGGCTGACATTCCATATTCAAAAGCCAGTTGTGCAGTCCCGATGGTCGCCTGACCACTGACCAGACTTCCCATAATGGCTCCACACACGATCCATGGTCCTGCCTTTCCTCCACCAGTATCAAAATCCGAGGCATCCGATACCATTCTTCCTGAATAGATACCTACGCCAATGATAATGGCTATAATCAGTATAATTCCTAACAGATTCCATATTCCAATGTCCAATGTTCCTTCTCCTCGTTTCTTATCTAGTTCTTGTATATAACGTCAAACCCTGGAAAAACAGGTTCTCCGGTATATGATTTCGGCTCTTCTCTGCCTTCGAGTACACGAAGAGCGCCTGCAGCCAATGCATCCATCTCAAATTCTCCCGGATATACCTTAACCGGTGCAATGAACTCAACTCGCTCTTTCAGCATATTTACCATCATCTCTGAATAGGCAACTCCGCCGGTCAAAATAATAGCATCAACCTTTCCTTTCATAACGGATGCCATCGCTGCAATATCTTTTGCAATCTGATAAGCCGTTGTCCGGTATACCAATTCTGCAAATCTATCGCCATCTTCAATTCTCTGCTCTACTTCACGGGCATCAGACGTTCCAAGATGTGCCGTCCAGCCACCGGTCTTCATTACCTTCGTAAGCATTTCCTTTTTCGTATATTTTCCAGAATAACAGAGTTCAATTACATCTGCAAGTGGAGCGGTGCCACTTCTGGTCGGAGCCATACGTCCCTCTCCACGTGTACTGTCAACGGTATCTACCATCTTTCCTTGACAATGTGCACTGACAGAGATTCCTCCACCAAGATGCGCTACAACGAGATTCAATTCTTCGTAAGCTTTTTGACAATCAACCGCATATCTTCTGGCTGCTGCGCGCTGATTCAGCGGATGTCCACGACTGGTACGGAATAGTTCTACAAAACCTGTCATACGCGCTTCTTCTTCAAATTCATCAACACTGCTCGCATCAACGATAAATGCACGTCCACCAAACTCTTCCGCAAAGTCTTTTGCAAGAAGGGGGCCTAGATTTCCCGGATGCTTACTTCCTGGCCCAATCTGCCCGTGCTCATACATTTTCTCATTTACTTCGAACACACCGCCTGCCATCGGCAATAATCCTGTACAGATTGCAGAAAATGCGTCTGCCGTACTCGGATCAACACCTTTTTCCTTCAAAGTTTTTGTAATGATCTCCTTGCGATAAGGAAGTTGATCCACAATATTCGGAAATACCGCCAGATCTTTGGCTGGATGATCAATTGTCTCCGAAAAAACCTTCTGATCATCCTCATACAATGCAACTTTTGTAGAAGTTGATCCAGGATTTAATACAATAATTCGATACATATGCCCTCCTTAATTCTTTCCCATTGCCTGTGCAGCAAGTACAGCAAGTGCAATAGAATTCATCTTGGATGTATCCGAACTTGCTCTGGATGTCAAAACCATAGGTTTTGCAGCACCCATAATACATCCGGCTTTTTCACATTTTGCAAAATATTCCATAGATTTATTCAGAATATTTCCCGCCTCAATATCCGGTGTGATCAGAATATCCGCATTTCCAGCCACCGGATGGTCAATTCCCTTATGGCGCGCAGCTTCAACAGATACTGCGTTATCCATAGCAAGAGGACCTTTGACCATACATCCAGTGATCTCTCCTTCTTCATTCATCCTGGTAAGTTCTGCTGCATCCAGAGTTGCCGGCATCTTAGGGTTGACCTTCTCTACCGCGCAGAGAACTGCCACTTTCGGATTATCATTTCCCATAGCATGTGCAATCTGTGTACATGCCTTGATCAGATCTACCTTCTGTTCCAATGTAGGCGCGATCGTCATAGCAGAATCACTTAACAAAAACATACGGTCAAATCCTGCTACTTCCATCAATCCTACGTGACAGATCAGATTTCCGGTTCTTAATCCGTATTCTTTATTCAATAAAGCCTTTAATGCAACCGAAGTATCTACGAATCCTTTCATCGGAAGGGATGCTTTTCCTTCTCTTACCAGCTTAATTGCAGTTGCACATGCTTCCGGCTTTTCTTCTTCATTTACAATTTCAAATTTAGACAGGTCAATTCCCTGTTCTTTCGCGATTTCTCTTATTTCTTTTTCATTTCCTATCAGGTATGCCCCTTGAATGATCCGATTCTGGTATGCATTCCAGACAGACAACAGAACATCTGCATCCTGGGAAACAGCCACAGACAAAGTCTGTGGCTCCCCATTCTGTACTTTTTCAATTAACTCTTTAAAACTACGAATCATAACATGTCTCCAATCTACTCAGCCCAGATCTCTTCATCTGTCGGGATCGGCTTATCTGGCAATACATATGCGATTCTTGCAATATTTACAAGATGATTCCACCATAAGTTCTCGCTGAGGGAGTTATTGCCCCAGGTTCCGCATCCAAGTGTTGCTGTTGGATTCAGACCATTGTCAAATCCACCGCCAAGTCCGGAAGAACCGATCATGTTTACACCAATACGGGATACCGGAAGTAATTCTGCTGCATACTCGACATGTTCTTTTGTATTAGAATGAACAACGGCACTGTGGCCTGCTCCTTCATTTTTCAGGTTTGTGACAGCCTTATCTACTGCTTCTTCCCAGGTATCATAGCTGTTGATTGCCAGAACCGGACACAGTTTTTCTTTTGCAAGGCACTCTTCTGCTCCAGATTTTTCAATCTCTACCAGTAAAAATCTTGTATCCGCCGGAACTTCCAGGCCTACCAGATCAGCGATAAATGTTGCAGAAGCACCTACTGCGTCTTTGTTGATTACACCATTCGGGAACAGACCTTTTCGAAGTGTCTCAACATCTTCTGGTTTGTTGATATAATAAGCACCCTGTTTTACCAGTTCTTCTACCATCTCATCATGTTTGGATGCCGGGATATGTACACACTGTTCGCAAGTACAAAGAACACCATTATCATAAGTACGGCTTGTGGCAACTTTCTTTGCGACTGCTGCAATATCCGCATCTGTATCTACCAGCGTCTGTACATTTCCAGCTCCTACACCAAATGCCGGTTTTCCACTCTTATACGCAGCCTTTACCATTCCTGGACCTCCTGTAGAAATACAAGCATCACACTCGGACATCAACAAGCCGGACAGTTCTACGGTTGGTTCTGGGATAATCTGGATCAGATCCTCAGGAGCTCCTACAGACTTTAATGCCTCTCTCATAAGATTTACAGTTTCAACACCTGTTTTCTTTGCACGTGGATGTGGTCCGACGATGATTGCATTACCACCCTTCAATGCGATCATGGCATTCTGCATTGGAGTCATAGTAGGGTTCGTTGTCGGAGAAACAGCTCCAATAACACCAATTGGCTTTGCAACTTTTACAATGCCTTCCTCTTCCACGTATTCAATAATTCCACGGCTCTTAACACCTTTTAATTTGTTCCATACAGCCTTTGATTTTCCTTTGTTCTTTTTAATCTTATCCTCATAGACTCCCATACGTGTCTCTTCTACAGCCATCTTTGCCAACATTTCGCCATTGTCATAGATAATTTTTCCGATCGCGCGTACAGCTTTATCTACATCTTCCTGTGAGAACTGCTCAAATTCCTGCTGTGCTGCTCTTCCTTTTTGAATCAGATCCAATACATATTCTTTTGCTTCCATTCTTATTGCCTCCTTAAAATCGTTCCATCATTGTATGTTTAATGTACTACATTGTACGTTCTATTTCAATCGGCATATATCAACAAAATGAGGTTGGTTTTTTGTGTAAACTATACAAAAAACGCAACCTCATTTTGTTGATATTTTAACGTATTTGATAAATTTTTACCAATCTTTCTTACAACAGCAAATCCTGCCATAATTTTAATCTTTCATCCATAAAGGCTGCAATGGCACTTTTATCTCTTGCTTCCAATATGTCTACCTCTTTCAGATAATTATCCGGGAGTGCATTCAGCTGATTTCTCTCAACCGACACTTCTATCGCTTTGTGCCTTGTAAATGATGCAATCTTACGGATAATGCTGTCCAACTGATATAACATCCTATTCTGAGATATTTCACTCAAATATTCATTAAAACGCTTACTCGCCTGATACATCTTCTCAATATCCGCCGGTGCTTCATTCATGATCCGTTTAAATTCCAAACCAAGTTGTCTCAACTGACGGATATCATCATCCGAAGCATTCAAGATCGCAAGATACAGCACTGAATTGGCCACCGCAATCTTCACCTCCAGAAGTTCCTCCATCGAATGCTCAGACAAAATCAATCCATACAACAACGGATCCAATAATTTGTTATTATATTCTTCAACAACAAAAGTTCCTTCTGAACGCCGTATCTCCAACACTCCAAATGCGACCAGCACCTTAATCGCTTCCCGGATCGCATTGCGGCTTACACCAAGCTTCTCACTAAATTCAATTTCTGTCGGAATCTTATCGCCCGGCTTTAATTCCCCACTGATCAAAGCATCCGTAATTCTCTGTATAATAATCTCAGAGATAGATCCCTTTGGCAATTCCGCAAAAAGATTGTTACTTCCCATACATAAATTCACCTTTCGTATCGAAATATCTCATAAATTTCACATATCCCATATTATAACATCTCTTTTCGGATTTGTGAATCGGGGACGGGGGTTTTTTCAAAAACCCCCGTCCCCAGTGTCCCTTTTTAAAAATATCCTCGCAATTTTTCGATAGCACTTTTTTCAATTCTTGAAACATAAGAACGAGAGATGCCTAACTGCTTAGCAATCTCCCGCTGTGTATACTCTTCTCCGTTATACAATCCATACCGCATTTTCAATACCAGTCTTTCTCTTGGTGACAATTCTGACTCTACCCGCTCATATAATATCTGAATATCATCACTTAGTTCTACTTTTTTATGTGCATCTGTCTCTTCTGTCTCAATAATATCAAAAAGCTGAATTTCATTTCCTTCTCTGTCGGTTCCTATAGGTTCATACAAGGATATTTCTTTGGATGATTTTTTTTTGGCCCGAAGATACATCAAGATTTCATTTTCAATACAGCGTGCCGCATATGTCCCTAATCGAACACATTTTTCTGGATTAAATGTTACGACCGCTTTGATAAGTCCAATAGTTCCGATGGATAATAGGTCTTCCGCCTCTTCTTCATAAGACTGATATTTTTTCACGATATGAGCGACGAGGCGCAGATTCCGCTCGATTAAGATATGTTTCGCTTCAAGATCACCCTCCGTATATTTTTGCAGATATTCTCTTTCTTCCGCTGCAGTGAGGGGTTGGGGAAATGATTTCAAGGAAAGCACCTCTAAGCGTATTTAATATAGTTTATGTAAATTTAATTTCTTTTGTGCTTTTCCATTCAATTTTCTCTATACAAAAAGCGCCAAAAAAGTTATAGTAAATATAAATAACTATAGATTTATATTGACGATTTGGGGTATGTCATGAATCACAAACTGAATAAAACTTTGTATTATAGTATATTTATCATACTGGCTGCACAGCTTAGCATGAATCTTTTTATTGCAGATTTTAAGATTTCTATTGCCATTATTTTTATTCCTGTCTTTTTCTTTTTGACAGAGAACTTCCCCCTGATTCCCGTTACTTTTTGTTCTGCATTTGGCGTATTCGCCTTGCGTGTACTGATGAACTGGTTTCAATCGGGAACGCTGGCTGGAAGTATAGCCTCTTTTTTCCCGGAGACAGGATTTTACATCTGTTACGGTCTTCTTCTCTGCCTGTACACACACTGGCTGAAGAATCGAATCCTATCAAGAATATTGGTTGTTCTGCCACTGATATTCATTGACTACACAGCAAATTTTACGGAACTTTTTTTACGTATGCAAAATGATGCTTTAACAGTTAAGACACAACTTAGTATCTTATTGGTCGCTTGTCTGCGTACATTGGTCATCTGGTGCGTCCTGACCATTTTTGATCGATATAAGTTATTGCTTTTACAGCAAGAACATGAAGATCGCTACAAGCGCCTTCTTCTGTTGATATCCAAATTAAATGGGGAAATGGTCTGGATGCGCAAGAATACCTCGCTTATCGAAGAGACTATGAACACTTCTTATCGACTATTTGAAAAACTAAAAGCATCTGACACAGATCCGGAAATCTCTTCATCTGCTCTGTCAGTGGCAAAAGATATCCATGAAATCAAAAAGGAATATTTGTTGATCTTACGTGGAATATCTGAAGCGCTTGACCAGGAATTTCAAAGCGATGGAATGTATCTGGAAGACCTTCTTACACTATTAAAAGACTCTGTCACTCTGACAGCAAGAGAACAGGGAAAAGAACTTTCCTTATCTGCCAGATGTTCCGATAATTTTTATACAGACAAGCAATACGCACTGATGTCTGTCTTCCGGAATCTATTTAATAATGCTATAGAAGCTGCTACCGAGTCTTGTGTGACAATCTTAGTATCTCAGACTTCCAATTCAGACTTCTGCACATTTGAAGTTACCGATCAAGGTCCCGGTATCAAAGAAGAATATATTAACGAAGTTTTTCATCCTGGATTTTCTACAAAGATTAATTTTACAACTGGGGAAGTCAATCGAGGATTGGGACTAAATCTAGTACAAGATCTGGTCGAAAACCAGCTGAATGGAAAGATAGACCTTACTTCCCGCCCTGGCAAAACTACATTTACCATTCAGATTCCCAGACAAATTCTTGAAAAGAGGTCATAATTATGAAATTCTACCTAATTGATGATGATCAAAATGTCCGAAATATATTAAAAATCATTATTACAGAACGGAACTTAGGTACCATCTGTGGCTCTGCCGATAACGGTCAGGATGCTTTGGATGATCTGCTTTCACTCAAGCCGGACATCGTAATCGTAGACTTATTAATGCCTAAAATGGATGGAATCACTTTTGTGAAACATGCAAAAGCCCAACTTCCTGGTGCATCCTACATCATGCTTTCCCAAGTCTCTTCCAAGGATATGATAGCTTCCGCCTATGAAGCAGGTATTGAATTTTTTATCCAAAAACCACTTAACAGTATCGAGGTCGAGACAGTCATAAAAAAAGTCAGTAGTTCTCTTACCATGCAGCGTACCATGAACAAGATGCAAAATATATTCCTGGAAGGTATGCAGCCAGAGATAAAGCCAGAATCTTCTCTTCCGTCAAACAGCGAATCTTCTTCTACACTCCGCAATGTTTTACAGCAGCTGGGTATTATCGGAGACATTGGAAGCAAAGATATTGCCCTGGTCGCAGAATACCTGATGGAGCATAAAGAACAGATGAATGACACCACATTAAATGAACTTTGCAGCAAGTTCAGTGATTCACCCAAATCCATGGAACAGCGCATCCGTCGAACGGTCAACACCGGGCTTGTCAATCTGGCCCACTTAGGAATTGAAGATTACAGCAATGAAATATTTACCGAATATTCAAATACTCTTTATAATTTTGAGCAGGTTCGAAAAGAGATGGACTATATCCGCGGGAAAAGCAAAAAGCATGGAAATGTAAAGATCAAGAGCTTTCTGAATGCTTTGGTGGTATATTGTCTGTCCCACTAATAATTTCAAAGACATTTTTCTTCGTTATTATATACAGTATCATTAGAGTATTTTTGTGAAATGTCACAAAATTTCTAATGATACTTCTTTTTTTTCGTCTATTTTGATACCGTTTGATACTTTTTGAAGTCTCGTTATTATATTAACTATATCAATAGAGAAACGGAACTTATTCAAAAATTCAATATGAAATGCGAGGGAATGTCTATGTTAACAATTTTATCTGGAGTCGGATTATTATTAATCACATTGGCCGGTTTTTCTTTATTCAGTCTAAAAATGCCCAAAGGACAGCTTGCTATGTCCGGTATGGCCAATGCTGCCATTGCCACATTTTTGGTAGAAGCAGTTCACAAATATATCACTGGCGACTTGTTAGGTCTTGAATTCTTCCGTACAGTTGGTGAAACTTCCGGAAGCCTTGGCGGCGTAGCCGCTGCAATCATGGTTCCTATCTCCATGGGTGCTAATCCGGTCTTTGCAGTGACTGCTGGTGTCGCTGTCGGCGGTTACGGAATCCTGCCAGGATTTATTGCAGGCTATATCGTTGGTCTGGTTTCTCCAATCATCGAAAAGAAATTGCCAGAAGGTCTTAACATGATCGGTGGTGCTTTATTAATCGCACCAATGGCACGTTTTATTGCATTTGCAGTGAACCCTGCGGTTAATGCTACATTAATAAAAATCGGCGGCACGATCTCTGCTGCAACCGAACAGTCTCCGATCGTCATGGGATTCTTACTTGGTGGTATTATAAAGATGATCTGTACATCTCCACTCAGTTCTATGGCACTGACTGCCATGTTGAGCCTAGATGGACTGGCTATGGGAATTGCTGCCATCGCCTGTGTCGGCGGATCCTTTACGAACGGAATCATTTTCTCAAAATTAAAATTAGGTGACAGAAGCAATGTCATCGCAGTGATGTTGGAGCCTTTAACACAGGCTGACATTATTACCACGAACCCAATCCCGATCTATTGTTCTAACTTCTTCGGAGGCGGATTTGCCGGAATATCTGCGGCAGCGTTCCATATCATCAATAATGCACCAGGAACTGCTTCCCCTATCCCTGGACTTCTGGCACCATTTGCTTTCAATTCACCAGTAAAAGTAATTCTTGCACTCGTCTTTGCTGTGCTCGGTGGAATAACAGCTGGATTGATCGGAAGTATGGTATTCAAAAAGCGTGTGAAAACTCCTGCTGCTGAGCTTCTTGGCAATGAAGCTGCAAACGCAGAATGCTAAATCTCAATTATTACTTATTTATTGTAAATATTTCAGGAAATGTAAAGAAAGAGCAGAAACACCTTATCCTTCCAAGGGTTTCTGCTCTTTCACATTCCTATCATACATTAGTTCTTCTAAGTCTCAGGTTCCGCACGCCTCAGGATATCGTACTGTTCTGCCTCTCCTCCAAAGTCAATATACAGTACCTGCTTCGGATGCGGCGCACTCTCCTGCTCATTTCCATCTTCATCGACGATCCGTCTCACCGTCACTTCAATGTTGCGGCCATCCGGTTTCATAATTTCGATCGTCTCTCCGACTGAAAACTTATTTCTCTGTTCGATCCGATACATCCCATCCTTTTCACCGACGATGATTCCCAGATAAGTATACTCCTTGACATACGTATTGCTGTCATAGATCTGGCTCTCTTCGCTCGGCTTTCCAAAATAGAACCCTGTCGTGAACTGACGATAAGTACAATTGGAAATCTGATCCAGATACCATGGCATATTTGCTTTGTATTTCTCCGGATCCTCCAGATAATCATCAATAGCTTTCCGATAAGTTCTAGCTACCGTCGCCACATACAATGCCGTTTTCATACGTCCTTCAATCTTGAAACTGTCAATTCCTGCATCAATCATCTCCGGAATATGCTCAATCATGCACAAATCCTTCGAATTGAAGATATATGTGCCACGCTCATTCTCATAAACCGGCATATATTCACCTGGTCTGGTCTCCTCTACCACCGCATATTTCCAACGGCAAGGATGCGTACATGCTCCTTGATTGGCATCGCGTCCGGTGAAATAATTACTCAACAGACATCTTCCAGAATAAGAGATACACATAGCTCCATGAATGAAGCTTTCAATCTCCATCTCTTCCGGAATACGTTCCCGAATCTCCTTAATCTCTTTTAATGACAGCTCTCTGGCAGATACCACTCGCTTCGCGCCTTGCTTCCACCAGAAACGATACGTTCCATAATTCGTATTATTGGCCTGCGTACTGATGTGACGCTCAATCTCCGGACATATCTCCTTTGCCATCTCAAAGATTGCCGGATCCGCGATAATTAACGCATCCGGACCTATTTCTTTCAATTCTCTCAAATATCCCTCTACGCCCTCCAGATCATCATTGTGGGCAAGAATATTTACCGTTACATGAACTCTCACTCCATGCTCATGGGCAAATTCAATTCCTTCGCGCATATCTTCCATCGAGAAATTCTTCGCTTTCGCACGAAGTCCAAAAGCCTCACCGCCAATATATACTGCATCTGCGCCAAATATAACCGCAGTCTTCAATACTTCCAGGCTGCTGGCTGGAATCAAGAGTTCAGGTCGTCTATTCTTCATTCTGTAATTCTCCTTTATCTTCTACCGTCATGGTCTTCTTCACACTAAGAGCCACACCGTCCCCCAGTGGTATAATGGATGTCTGTAACTGGTCATTATGCTTCAATTCATACAGATATTCCCTCATCCGGCTGTGAATCGTACGATTCCGCCGTTCCACTGCAAACCGTGATTCTATAATATCGCCATCCTGCAACACGTTATCAGACATCAACACACCATCCTTAGAAAGCAGACGAATCGCCTCCGGCATATAGTGAATATACTGTCCCTTAGCCGCATCCATAAATATAAAATCAAACGGCCCTTCCAAAGAACGCATCACCTCAAGCGCATCACCTTCAATCAATGTAATCCGATCTCCCTTGCCCGCACGCTTAAAATTCTCCCGCGCAATCGGAATCCGCTTCTCATACTTCTCAATCGTCGTAATATGCCCATTTTCCGGCAAATACTCACACATCAAAAGCGCCGAAAAACCAATCGCAGTTCCCACCTCAAGAACCCGCACAGGCTTCTTCATCATCAACAACACCTTCAGAAAACTCTGCGTCTCCTTACGGATAATCGGCACATACGTATCCAAAGCTTCCTGCTCAATCTGCTCAATCAACGGACTCTCCGGCGTCTCCAGAGAATGAATATACGTCACCATTCTTTCATCAACAATCATTTTGGGACACCCCTTTTTTCATTTTGGTACACCACAAATCGCAATATGGGACGTAGTAAAATTAAAAAATACTACGTCCCCTTTTTTACACATCCATAATAATTGGCAAGATCATTGGTTTTCTTTTTGTCCGTTTCCAAATGAATTCATTCATGGTATCGCGGATTACCATTTTTATCTTGCTCCAGTCAGCATTACGCTGGTGCAGCAGGCAATCTTCGACTGCTTCTGTCACTATATTACGAGCCTCTTCCATCAGACCTTCTGATTCTCTGACGTAGACAAATCCACGTGATACAATGTCAGGTCCTGCCAGCAATTGGTTACTGCCTTTTTCTAATGTAAGTACTACGATCATGATTCCATCTTCTGCCAGATGTTGTCTGTCACGAAGTACGATATTTCCTACATCTCCTACTCCGAGACCATCTACGAGGATCTCGCCGGTGTGTACTTTATCTACGACTTTAGCCTCTTTATCACTCAATTCCAATACATCGCCTGACTGCAGGATGAAAATATTCTCTTTTGGAATACCAAGATTCATGGCAACTCCTGCGTTTGCTTTTAAGTGACGGTACTCGCCGTGTACCGGTATCGCATATTTTGGCTTTACCAGGGAGTAGATCAATTTTAATTCTTCCTGACATGCATGACCGGATACATGGGCATCGGAGAATATAACGTTAGCTCCTTTGGAGGAGAGTTCATTGATAACCCTGGAAACTGATTTTTCATTACCTGGAATCGGATTCGAACTGAAGATTACCGTATCTCCAGGCATAATGGACACTTTTTTATGCACATCTGCTGCCATACGTGACAGGGCAGCCATAGACTCACCCTGGCTTCCGGTAGTGATCAACACGGTCTTTTCCGGCGGATAATTCTTCAACTGATCAATCTCAACCAATGTATTTTCCGGTACATTCAGATACCCTAACTCCTGGGCAACCTGTATAATATTGACCATGCTTCTTCCTTCTACTACAACCTTACGATTATACTTGCATGCAGAATTGATGATCTGCTGCACACGATCTACATTGGAAGCAAATGTTGCAATGATAATTCTTGAATTCTGATGCTCTGCAAATATGTGGTCAAATGTAATTCCCACGGTACGCTCGGACTGGGTAAATCCTTTCCTCTCCGCATTGGTACTGTCTGACATCAATGCCAGAACTCCTTTCTTACCAATCTCAGCAAAGCGCTGAAGATCAATGGCATCGCCAAATACAGGTGTGTAGTCCACCTTAAAGTCTCCGGTATGGACTACAATTCCTGCCGGTGAATAGATAGCCAGAGCTGCCGCATCCTGAATACTGTGATTTGTCTTAATAAATTCAATTCTAAATTGCCCCAGATTAATAGACTGTCCATGCTTTACTACTTTTCTTCTGGTGCTGCGAAGCAGATTATGCTCTGAAAGCTTCTTCTCAATAATACCCATAGTAAGCTTCGTCGCATAGATAGGAAGATTCATCTCACGCAGCACATAGGACAAAGCTCCAATATGATCTTCATGTCCATGCGTAATCACAAATCCCTTTACCTTCTGAATATTATCTTTCAGATATGTCACATCCGGAATCACAAGATCGATTCCGAGCATATCATCTTCCGGGAATGCCAAACCGCAATCCACGACAATAATACTGTCTTCATATTCGAAGGCAGTAATGTTCATTCCGATCTTCTCAAGTCCTCCGAGCGGAATGATACGCAATTTTCCGATGTTCTCTTTTTTCAAATTTACACCTCCACGTGCTTCTCCGTACTAATTTTGCCCTTTCTGGCATTCTTGGCATTGTCCATAGAACTTTAATTCGTGGTCCAACACGTGAAAACCGGTCTCTTCCTCTATATGACGCTCCAGTTCGTCCAATAAATCATCCTTAAAAGGAAGCACTTTCCCACAAGTTTTACATATCAAATGATGGTGATGGTGTCTTTCCACTCCATCGAAAGACTCACCAATCTCATAACGCACACATCCATCATCAAGATTGATACGATCCACCAATTGCATTTCTAATAACAATTGCACTGTCCGGTAAATAGTTGCCAGCCCAATCTCCGGGTAGTCCTCTTTTACCAGTTCATAAATATCTTCTGCAGTCATATGTCTGTCTCTGTGTTCTGCCAGCACCTGCAATACAAGCAACCTCTGATTGGTTACTTTAAGACCCTTTTCTTTCAGCATTTCTTTAAACTTTTCTTTACTGATAGACATAGTATATTACCTTTCAATATCAACATCCTCGAGCAGTTCCTCAAACACTTTTGAAACAGCAGTAAGCTCCACGTCATCATCTACGATCTCATAGACGCTGTCTGCTGACGCTTCATCTGATGTATCCTTCAGAATTAAACATTCCGCTTCATCATCCTCCGAATCAGTGACCAGAATATAAGATACCCCGTTCACCTTGGTCTGCTCTAGCACAAAAAAATCTATCTCTTCCTGTATCTCTTCCGACATGAATTTAATCTTTTCCATATATATACACCTCGAAAATGGTTTTAGTTCATGTGAATCGAGTCCAAATATCCTTGTAATATAAAAACAGCCGCAATTTTATCAATGTATTTTTTGCGGTCTTCTCGCCTTACTTTATTCTCAATCAAAGTCCGTTCTGCTTCTACTGTAGTCAGACGCTCGTCCCACATCACGACTTCCAGGCCGGTCCGTCGGGAAAGCATCTTTCCAAACTCTATTGAATGTTCTGCCCGATCCCCAATATCATTATTCATATGCTTCGGAAGGCCAAGTACAATCCGCTCTACCCCGTACTCTTCAATCAACGCTTCAATCCGTGCACAGGTCTTACGCAGTTTGTTCTCGTCCTTTCGGCATATGGTCTCTATTCCTTGAGCAGTAATTCCCAAAGGATCACTGATTGCCACTCCTACGGTCTTAGAACCGTAATCCAGTCCCATGATTCTCATAGAAATTATACCCACTTATTATGCTCAATATACGTCTTAAGCATCTCTTCTACCAATTCATCTCGCTCCATCTTCATGATCAGGCTTCTGGCTCCATTATGGCTGGTAATATATGTCGGGTCTCCTGACATAATATAACCCACAATCTGATTCACAGGATTGTATCCCTTTTCACTCAATGCCTTGTACACAATCTCAAGTATATCTTTTGCTTGAATTTGTGGACCGCTTTCTACCTGAAAAAACTGAGTGCTGCTTAAATCTTTCATATACTCACGTCCTCCAAAAATACTTCAATGTTATTCTACCCTATTAGCACCAAAAATTCAATGCATTATTTGCAACTGACTCTCAATTTCTACATTTACCAGTTGATTCGTCAGATTCTCTGTCGTTTTCTGACCAATTTTTACATACTCTTTCGTATGTCCCACCTGGTACTTCTCTCCTTCGTGAAGAATCTCTTCTTCCATCAATACTTCCTGCGTCGTTCCAATCAACGCTTCCTCATAATTCCTCTGTTTTCTGCGACTCAATTCCAGAAGTTCATTACTCCTGACTGTCTTCACCGTCTCCGGCACCTGGTTCTCCATCTTGGCTGCAAGGGTACCCTCACGTCTAGAATACTTGAATACATGCGTCTCATAGAAATTCACCTTATCTACAAATGCTTTTGACTGTGCAAACTCTTCTTCTGTCTCCCCAGGGAATCCAACGATTACATCCGTCGTCAATGCTGGATTATGAAAATATTTCCGCAGAAGGACACACTTCTCATAATACTCTTCTGCCGTATAGCGACGATTCATCCGCTTCAATGTCGCATCACACCCACTCTGCAAAGACAAGTGGAAATGCGGACACATCTTCGGAAGACTGGCAAGAGTACGTGCAAATTCTTCCGTAATGATGCGCGGTTCCAGAGAACCGAGACGGATTCTCTGAATTCCCGGAACCTCATGAATATCCAGAATCAGATTCAACAGATGATCTCCCGTATCCATTCCATAAGAACTCAGATGAATTCCTGTCAGAACGACTTCCTTATAACCATTGGAAGCCAATCCCCGTACTTCCCGAAGTACACTTTCATGATCACGGCTTCGAACCCTTCCTCTTGCATAAGGAATAATACAGTAAGAACAGAATTGATTACATCCATCCTGCACTTTAATATATGCTCTGGTATGCTCTGCTGTTCTGGTCAGATGCATTTCCTCATACTCCTTCGTATGGTTGATATCCACCATCTCCTGGCAGGAACCTTCCCTTCCTCTTTCATACTCCTTTAAAATCTCAATAATATCTTTCTTTCGGTTATTCCCGACCACAATATCAATGCACTCATCCAACTCGTCCGCTTTCGCCTGCACATAGCATCCACAAGCCACAACAATCGCATGCGGATTCATCTTTCTGGCACGGTGCAGCATCTGCCGTGATTTACGGTCCGCCATATTGGTCACCGTACATGTATTAATAATATAGATGTCTGCCCCTTCCTTAAAAGGGACGATCTCATAGCCATGTTCCTCCAGGAGTTCCTGCATCGCCTCTGTCTCGTATGCATTGACCTTACATCCCAGATTATGTAATGCTACTTTCTTCATATCTTCCCACAAACCCTTTCTATGCATATTGTTGTAAGATTCATTAAAATTAATTTACATTCTTTGGCAAATTGTTCCTTGACTTTTATACCCCTTACTCTTAAGATGTTTATAGAACACGAAATGAAGCTAAGGAGGTATTTCCAACATGAAAACAGTTCAGATTTCTTTAAATTCGATCGATAAGGTAAAATCTTTTGTAAATGATATCACAAAGTTCGACTATGATTTTGATCTGGTATCTGGAAGATACGTTATTGATGCAAAATCTATCATGGGTATCTTCAGTTTGGATCTTTCTAAACCAATTGATCTGAATATCCATGCTGACAATGCAGAAATCGACACAATTCTTGAGACATTAAAACCATACATCTGCTAATAAAATGATGGAAAATGATCAGGCCTTGTATCTTACAGGGTCTGACCTTTTTTTCTCAACCAGATCTATTACGCTTACTTCACTTCGATAATCTCTACAGTATCAATTGCTTCCTGTACCAACTGATCAATCTTCTCACTCAAGTTCTCTTCAGAACGGCGGATCACATCGATATTCGGCTTCGTAACCGGATGCTTTGCCACAAAGATCGTACAACAATCTTCAAAAGGCTGAATAGATGTATCATACGTATCTATTTTCTCTGCGATGTCTACAATCTCCTGCTTGTCGAATCCGATAACCGGACGATAGACTGGAATCGTACAGACATCGTTCGTTGCTGCCAGACTCTGCATCGTCTGACTGGCTACTTGTCCAATACTCTCTCCGGTAATCAGTCCAAGGCATCCATCTTCCTTTGCAAAATGCTCCGCAATACGCATCATATAACGACGCATAATAATCGTCAGTTCATCGTGCGGACACTGATCATAAATATACAATTGAATATCTGTAAAATTCACTACATGAAGCTTGATCGGTCCAGAATAGCGAGAAACGATTCTCGCCAAGTCTATCACCTTCTGCTTCGCACGTTCGCTGGTATACGGCGGTGCATGGAAATAAGTAGCCTCAATGCCTACTCCGCGCTTGGATATCATATAACCAGCTACCGGGCTGTCTATTCCTCCTGATAACAGAAGCATCGCTTTTCCATTGGTTCCAACCGGCATTCCACCTGCTCCAGGAATAATCTGAGAATAAACATAGATTTCATTTCTCACTTCCACATTCAACATCACATCCGGGTGATGTACATCTACACGAATCTCTGGAAATGCATCCAGAATCGCCTCTCCAAGATCACAGTTAATCTCCATAGAATTCTTTGGATAAGACTTTCTGGCACGTCTGGATTCTACCTTAAATGTCAGATTCTTGTCCGGATATACTTCATCCATATATGCAACTACATCTTTTTTCAGCTGGTCAAACCCCCGATCTTCCATGCGGACAACCGGACAGATTCCAACCACACCGAATACTCTCTTCAGATGCTCCACTGCATCATCGTAATCATAATCTCCCTCACAGTCCACATAGATCCTTGCCTGAGACTTGTGTACCTGAAATTCTCCATCTACATCCTTCAGGGCGAAGCGCACCTGTCTGACGAGTGCATCCTCAAACAGGTAGCGATTCTTTCCTTTAATTCCTATCTCACCGTATTTTAACAAAAAAGTATGAAATCTCATCTTCTATTCTCCTATCAGATTCTCCTAATGTCTGGTATATCTTCTCAACATCGGTACTATATTATATAGTGTCTCCAGCGTATCGTCAATCTCTTCTAAGGTTGTAAATTCTGACATACTGAACCTAAGCGTCGCATCCAGGAATTCCTGTTTTGCTCCAATCCCTTTGAGAACGCCGCTGATCTGCGGATGATTGGAAGCACATGCCGAACCGGAAGACACATAGATTCCCTTATCTTCTAACGCATGCAACAATACTTCACTTCGAATTCCAGCAAATCCCACGCTGATAATATGCGGTGCTGAAGTCTCATCATACAATCCATGAATCGTTATATCCTCAATCTGACTGACGCCATCGATAAAATGCTGCTTCAATTCTCGCATCTTTGCCACTTTGGCGTCCAGATCCTTGTAAATCGTCCTGGCTGCCAGAGAAAGTCCGGCAATTCCCGGAACATTTTCCGTACCGGAACGGATATCCTTCTGCTGTCCGCCTCCGAATACGATTGGCTTGATCTTAACATTCTCACCGATATATAATGCCCCCGTTCCTTTCGGGCCATGGATCTTATGGCCACTGATAGAACACATATCTACCTTTAATTTCTTCGGATATATATGATACTTGCCAAAGCCCTGTACTGCATCTACATGGAACAGGATATTCTTATTATAAGCCTTCACAATACTTGCAGCTTCCTGTATGGGCTGCACCGATCCTACTTCATTATTCACATACATAATGGACACCAGAATCGTATCCTTACAAAGCGCATCCTGCAAAGCATCCAGCTTCACTCTTCCGTACTTATCAACAGGAAGATAGGTAACACGAAAACCTTCCTCTTCCTCCAGATATCGCATCGTATTAATGATTGCCGGATGTTCAATGGATGTTGTGATCAGATGCTTTCCAGACCTGTGATTCGCTCTTGCAGCACCAATCAGCGCCAGATTATCACTCTCTGTTCCGCCAGAAGTAAAGAACACTTCCTTCTCCTGAACCTTCAAAAGCTTCGCAAATGTCTCCTTTGCTTCTTTTATATACTTCTCTGCCTCCACGCCTTTTGCATGCATGGAAGACGGATTGCCATAGTCTTCACACATTACCTTCCGCACAAGATCCCCGACACTATCATAAGCCCGGGTCGTCGCGGAATTGTCCAAATAGATCTCTTTCATCATTTTCACTTCCTATGCTTCTTCTTACTACCAGATTATGTGATTACCCTTCCAAATGGAACATCAAAACGGATAATGTCGTAAGTCCTGCCGTCTCTGTCCGCAAGATTCTCTTTCCCAATGTAATTGCATGGGCACCATACTCTAACGCCTGTTCTACTTCCTCTTTTTCGAATCCACCTTCTGGCCCGATAAAGATTCCAATCGATTGTCCGGGATAAATGGATTCAATCACAGATTTGGTTTCCTCCATCCCCTCAGCAAGTTCATATGGAATCAGTACAATATCTAACTTCGAAGCACACTCCAATGCCTCACGATAAGACATCACATCTGCCACTTCCGGGATATATCCTCGCCCTGCCTGCTTCGCTGCGCTCTGGGCAATCTGCTGCCATCGTTCCACCTTCCTGGCAGCCTTCTTCGCATCCAGCTTCACGACCGCACGCTTTGTTGCCACAGGAATAACCTGATAAACTCCCAATTCGACCGATTTCTGTACGATCAGTTCCATCTTATCCTGCTTCGGCAATCCCTGGAACAGATAGATCTTCGAAGGCAACTCTGTATCCACCGGCCATTCTTCCAGGATCTTCAACACCGCCAGATCTTCCTCATAACGCTCTACCGCACACCGATACTGGAGATTATTGCCATCACTGACCATCAATTCTTCTCCTGTACGCATGCGCAGAACATTCTTCATATGATTCACATCAGAACCTTCCACATAGATCCATTCTTCCTTCACCTGTGAAGGTGTCACAAAAAAATGCTGCATACTCTGCTCCTAATTCTTTCTCGCTGTAACAGACACCCATTCTCCCTGATGATTCACTTCCAGGACCTCAAGGCCAGATGCCTTCACAGCTTCTACAACCACTTCTTCTTTCACATCTATAATACCACTGGTAATATAGATTCCGCCAGCCTTCAGTTGATGGAGAATGACCGGCGTCAACGGGATCAGAACATCTGCCAGAATATTTGCCACTACGATATCGTATTTCTCATATCCGACTTTATCCTGAACTTCCTTGTCATCAATAATATTGCCAATCATGACTTCATACTGGTCTTTCCGAATCCCATTAACTTCCATATTCTCATGGGTAGCATCAATCGCACATGGATCCAGATCCGTACCTACAGAATGCTTTGCACCAAATTTGAGTGCCAACATCCCCAGGATTCCGCTTCCACATCCCACATCCAGGATCTCTGTATCTTCCGTCACGTATTTCTTCAACTGACGGATACAAAGCTGGGTCGTCTCATGCATTCCTGTTCCAAATGCAGTTCCCGGATCGATATGAATAATCATCTTATCCTGATCCTTCGGCTCGACATTCTCCCAGGACGGAATTACAAGGATATCATCAATATAAAACTGGTGAAAATACTTCTTCCAGTTATTCACCCAGTCTACATCCTCTGTCTGAGATTCCTCAATCGTGCACTCACCCACGTCCAGATAACTTCTCATCTCTTCCAGTTCTCTGCGCACCTGCATCAGGATGGTTCCTGTGTCCTCATCTTCATCCAGATAAAACGTCAGATAAGCCTTTCCGTCATCTTCCGGCATATCCGGCAATATGTCTACGAACATCTGCTCTTTGTCTCCCTGAGTCAAAGGTACCTTATCCTCAATCTGTACCCCCTGGATTCCCAGATCCATCAACATACTGCTGACAATATCTTCTGCTTCTGTTGTCGTCGTCAAACGAAATTGATTCCACTTCATCAGTCTTCTCCTTTTTTCTGAACATTACTTCTACGTCATTCGTCTCTATATTACGCCCAGATGCTCCAGCAGAATCTTACATCCCATAAGAACCAGGATAATACCGCCAATAATCTCTGCCTTCGTCTGGTATTTTGTTCCGAATACATTGCCTATTTTAACACCTGCGACGGATAAAGTAAATGTAATCACCCCAATAAAACTTACTGCAGGTACAATATTTACCTGTAAAAAGGCAAATGTCACCCCAACTGCCAATGCATCAATACTGGTTGCCACCGCAAGACCCAACATGGTTCTCACATCCAATGACTCATCCGTCTCCTCGCACTCATCACAGGAACCCAGTGCTTCCCGAATCATATTTCCTCCTATGATTCCCAACAGGATAAACGCAATCCAATGATCAACCGAAGTAATGACATCTTTAAACTGCACACCCAGAATATAACCAATCAACGGCATCAATGCCTGAAATCCACCAAAATACAGTCCAACAATCCCCGCCTTGCTCCACGTACACCGCTTCATCGCAAGGCCCTTACAGACAGATACTGCAAATGCATCCATAGACAAGCCTACCGCAATCAAAAATAATTCTATCAATCCCATATTCCTTCTCCTTTTGTGAATATTCTATCTTCCGGATACCTGGCAACAGGAGTGCATATAAAAAGACCTATCCGTGGCATATCCACGGATAAGTCTCATCATTTAAAGTAATGCCAGATGCCTTGTGCATCAGTATGTTGACAAAACTACGCATTCTTAGCGCCAACTACTCCCTTACCGTAATTGATATTATAGAAATTCTTTCGATTGCTGTCAATAAAAAACACAAAAATTATCCAAGTTATACTAGCTTCTCCCACTCTTTCTCACGGAATCCGACCAACACCAGATCATCCGTCACAACAATCGGACGCTTCACCAGCATTCCATCAGAAGCCAGCAAGTCATACTGCTCTTCTTCAGACATCTCAGGAAGCCGATCCTTCAACTGCATCTCCCGATAGAGCATACCACTGGTATTAAAAAATTTCTTCAATGGAAGTCCACTCCTCTGATGCCATTCGATCAATTCCTCTTTCGTAGGATTCTGAAGCTTAACATCCCGCGCTTCAAATATAATCTGCTTCTCTTCCAGCCATTTCTTTGCCCTCTGGCAAGTACTGCATTTTGGATAATATACGAATAACATTCTTCTTTCTCCTCCTCTTATTTCAAAGCAGTATTCAGATCCTGTTCCACTTCATCTAATTCCTTCAGGATCTCCTGTTGCTGTTCATCGAACAGTAACCGCTTGTTATAGCGATAATATTTATCACAATCGTTGTCTTTCAGAAACTGAATACTGTAATAATTCGTATTCAGTTCTGTGACGAAGGCAACCATCTCCTGACTGTCTCCAAATGCATCTTCCATAAAATCAAACGCATGATTCAGTGACTGTAATGTATGTTCCACTGCTTGCTCCCGTACTCCCACTGACTGTTGAAATTCCTCTTTTACCCTGGCAAATGCCGCCTCACCTGTAAGATGATCTTGCTGTACCATCTGTCCGAACCGCTCTAAAGTCTCAACAACCTTTCGATAAATCTTATCCTGCAGTTTCGTCAACTGCTCTGCCTTACGCAAGATCTCATAAGCACCTTCCGCCTGAGCAGTCACTTCTTCCAGATTCAGATTCTCCTTGTACAGTCGTAGATATTCATACAGCATCGTCACATACTGATCTTCTACAAAGGATTCCTTGAACAGACTTCCCAGTCTTCCAATCAACATATGAACCACACTCAGCCGTTCATCAAACGGAGCATAATTCAGCTGTTCCAGAGTCTCTTTACTATAACAGCCTTCTATAATCTTCTCCAGTCCATAATCCTTCTTATATTTCTCATATAACACCAGATAATTAGCAAAATCCTTAGCAATCTTCCAGTGCTGGATATACTGATGGACCACCTCGCGGTCTGCTTTTTTACCCAAAGCTTCATATACCTTCAAAAGCTGAGACAGATCTTCCCAGCCACGGGCTGTTGCAAATACCTTCCCATCTACCGTCGTCTCAATCCGGTAAAAATGATCCTTGCGGATCTCGAGGTATGCCAGAATCGCCGGATGAATCTCCGCCTGATAAGCATATTCCTTCCACACTTCATAATTCTCTTCCACATCAATCTTCTTGATACGGTCCAAAGTCACGATATCAAAGTCTCGCACGGACTTATTATATTCCGGCGGGTTTCCCGCTGCCACAATGATCCATCCTTCCGGCACCTTCTGGTTGCCGAACATCTTACACTGCAAGAACTGCAGCATTGTCGGTGCCAAAGTCTCTGATACACAGTTAATCTCATCTATGAAAAGAATTCCCTCTTTGATTCCTGTAGCCTCTATCTTATCATACACCGAAGCAATGATCTCACTCATGGTATACTCTGTGACCGAATGCTTCTTACCACCGTACATCTTCTCCTGAATGAATGGCAGACCGATAGCACTCTGCCGCGTATGATGCGTAATCGTATAAGACACCAGTCCAATCTTACACTCCTTCGCAATCTGCTCCATGATCTGTGTCTTACCGATTCCCGGAGGTCCCATCAGAAGAATCGGGCGCTGCCTGATCGCCGGTATCATATACTCCCCATCCGCATCTTTCTTCAAATATGCTTCAATCGAATCCTTAATCTCTTGTTTTGCTCTCTTGATATCCATAATCTGTCCTTTTTATCTCCGCTCTATCATTTATTCGGTAATGTCCTCATAATACTTTTTAGCCGTGCCCTGAAATTTCACAAACAATGGATAATACACATTTATAATATCCTGAAATCTTTCTTTTGCAAACTGTATTGTATCGATTAATATATTTGCTTTCCATATTTTTTTATATCCTCCAAAAGAAATTCATTGTGAATACTGTCATAATCAAAAATGTCTATCTTTCGCAGCGTGTCAATTTCTTCCAGTTCTCGTTCAAGCTTTTCAACATCTTTACACCCATATACCACAAAATCAATATCACTGGTTGGCAATGCAGTACCTGTAGCAAAAGAACCAAACAAATCCAATCGTTCTACGCCATGATCCTGGCATATTCGCGTCACTTTATCAATCAATTCTGATACTGGCATCACATTCATTATAAAGGCCCCCTCTTTTCCATCATACTTAAAGCCGATTTTATTTTACTTCAAAGGAAATATAATATCAAGACTCTCTCAACTGAACACTGATAGAATTCCTCTGCATCTCTTTCTGATATGTGCCTGAATTGGCATGAATATTGTGATTGTTACGATAACCGGATATTATAAAGCCATATAACTTTACAACATCCGGTCATAGATATGATATTACTGAATATAGAATCCGCACTTTACATCTGACTCAGGAACTCCTCCAGGGAATCTGCTTTGGCCGCTAGTTTCAACCATCTTGTCAGTGTCTGCAGATTCTTCTCATCTTCGATTCTGCTTCGAAGATCTGCTGGAAGCTGGCATTTATCTTCCAATAAATCCAATATATCTTCTATTTTGGCTTCCACTTTTCCCTCTGCGCGTTCATCTCTCAACATCTCTTCAAAGATCATAAAACGCTCCTCCATTTCACGATTCGATTTTACCCTATAGATGGTATTCTGAAGTTTTCTTACAAAATCATCTTTAAAATCGATTTCACTTTCGTCAAGATCTGCTTTAACAAAGTGCAGGAACTTCACAAGCTCTTCCGGAACTTCTTCTTCATTTTCCCCACGTGTACTCAGAAAAATACTTTTACAGCCTTCCCGAAGCATTACATCTGCATCTTCTGCACAGCGCCATTCAAAAGTATAACGATACCTTTTCTTACCAAATGGGTCAAAATCACAAATGAAAATAACGTACACATCTGGCAGTTCCGCGTAATCACTGCCACTTAGCAACAACTCCATATCAATTTGTCCATGATAATAACGGGATCGCTTTCCCAATTCTGACTTCTTTGCGACCTGCATCTCCACGTTATAACGCGTATTTTTCTCATCCTTAGCATAGACATCCAAACGAACCCCTTTATATTCCGGATGATACACGATACTTTTTTCTTTACTGACTTCTACCCGGTCAATTGGAAACCCTAACGCAAGTTCCAGAAAACTCTTACAATTATCTTCTTCCATCATCACCGCGCCGAACATGAAATTGTCCTTGATCGTAAGTTCCTTTAATTGTTTCCTTTGCTTCATAATATTTCCTCCACATATGCAGAGGAATTCTATGAGTTGATTATAGCATATGAAATCAAGTGATACTATATATTACTACAAATCACTATATAATTCTTCCTGATATACACCATCTTCAATCAGATTTTTAAAACTCTGGACAACCGCTTCTTTATCTTCTTTGTATATAACACCAAACCACTTGTCTTTTGTCTCCAGTACTTTCACGGAACATTTTCCATCTCTTAACAATCCACCGATATGTGTTGGTAACAGATACTCTGCTTTTAAAGGATTCATCTTTACTTCATTTTCAAAAAAATCTTTAAATCGTAAACGTCAAATCCTCCGCCTTGAATTTTGATCCGATTCATGCAAAACTTTAAAAAACTCAGAAAACTAGTTAGTTTTTTAAAGTAAGGGAGGAACATGAATGGATCGAATCACTCATCAAGTCCGGCTTGCAAACTGGACTAAAATAATCGAACAATGCAACAACCGTCCTGCTGGAACAACTGCAAAGCAGTGGCTCAGCGACAACGGAATCAGTGATAAAAGTTATTACTATTGGTTACGTAAGCTGAGACAAGAAGCTTACGCTAATGCAGAAAAGGAATTTCCTGCTGTCAGACCTTCGAGGGAACAGCAGCCTGCCGTAACCTTCGCAGAGATTCCACTGCCAAATCAGCAGAATGCCATGACGGATACCTTTAGGGCAGATGCTGTTAGATATTATTTGCACTTTTGCCGAATGGTTTTGACAGGTTAGTTTCTGGATTACAAAATCAATGACAAAATCCACATCAAAACAAACCAAAAGAAAAACGGGTTATTGGGAAATGGGGTTGTTTGTCAAGGGTTTTTATGTCCTTGTCAATGCGAGTATTTTAAGAATCTCAACCATCGAACATTCTCTAATTTCAAAATAATAAACGTGGCAAGGTGGCAGAATATAACAGTTATTATAAAATTAAGCCACGAGTAATTCAAACCAATTAAGTGAGAAAATACACCCGAAACAATCACTACTAAAGAGGCGTGGAGTGGATATGTAACAGTACTAATCGTTCTTAGTATTTTAGAGTATTTGCAATTAATATCAATATCTTTCATCAACGCGAAGATGCAAAACACTAATGGCGCCAAAAAAATATAGCAATCATTATTATTAAAGCCACCCAGTTTAATAACTACTTTCCATTCAATCCAGAGGCAAACTGCAAACACAACTACGCCTGTTATCAAAATTTGTTTACTAAAGACTGTCTTACCCTTTAATTCTGTAAATAGCTTACCTATATACATCCAAAATGTTGCAACCGGAAAACTAAACACAGGTGATGTAAAAATTGATTCATAGTTATATACTATATTACTTATGACATCATTCCCCTCCAAAAGAAAATAATAACTTGATCTAAGACAACATATGATATAGACCACTGACAATACCGGCAACATAATTTTCCAACTAATCTTTCTTGTAAAGAAGAGAATTATAACAGCCCATACCGAGGCAATAATAAACCATGACGCAACAAAAGTTGAGGAAAATAACAATTGTGGAATAAACGTTTTAAAAAAGGCAATTAATCCGCCATCAAGCCAAGAACGCCTTACATAAACTGTTATAGGAAAAAGTAAAATAAACCAAAATAAATACAATTGAAGATTTCTTTTAATATAATTCTTAACTAAATTACTTGCACATTCATCACCTTCCGCTTTAATCCTATTAAACAAAATATACGAGGAGATAATGAAAAACAATGGCACAGCAAGTCTTAACCATGGATATAAAATATTGGGAAATAGAGCTGAGTGTATTGCCACTATCATTAAAGATAAAATATATTTAGAAATATCTAATGTAATACTATACTTCATTGGTAGTTTACCTTCCTTTATTTTTGATTTTACACCACTGTTTTACCCAGAGTAACTCGTAAGTATTTGATCTTTTCTCCAATCGTCATTAAAAACACTTTCAGATTCTTGCTTTTGACCCTTTATGAATTCATTATTGTGGGTATCTAATATCTTCCGTGTCCACACTTATGGATACAGTTTACTCCTCCCCACGCAGAATTTTCATTTTTACGAGAAGGGCTTTTAACTCCTGCTTATAATAAAATTGGGGATATAATTCCCTGATTGTCTTTGTAAAACCATGATTTAATTTTGAAAAAAACGCATCTCTTTTATCTGGTGCTATTGATGGATGTCTTAATTGGTGATTCGCATCAACTGCTTTATCCAAATCCACATCTTTTAAAACCATTCCAGACTTATTAACAAGTTCAATACCTTTCTCGGTCTGGCACAGGAGCAAAGATACTCCTTTTTGCTGCTCGTATTCAGCAAGTTCTGTTCCCCATGAATCGCCAATAGTTATATCAGAAACGCGTTCTGTGCAAGCATATTTACATGAATAACAATTCTCTGTATAGTCAAGACTTGACAAAAAAGCAAAGGTGTAACAGTCTTGAACTCTCGGAGGTGAAATTCTCACTTCATTAGAGCTTAATCCAAATATAGCTTTATTTCTAAATCTTATATTCTTTAACTCATCCATAGTAATACCTTTTTCCTTCAAATACATATCTAATAATTGAGGAGAAGGTGTACCATGGCAAATCAAATCTACCGTATAAAGATTATCGTTGTCTTTTGTGAAGTTTCTTGCCGCTGCACATTGGCATGGCAGGCCGATGAAAAGAACCTTTCTTCCAAGTTTAACTCTTTTGTTGATTTCTTTATATACTCCGATAGGACTACTTTTTATATACTTTGAACCAGAATATTTTTCTTTATCACCATTGTCAAACTCAAAGATAAACTTGCCTTCTTTAAACACACAAGAGCAAATATCGCTATCAAATGAATTTATAAGTGCTGTTGCTGCCCCACCTGAAGAACTGTTCTTCCTTATTTCATCTTGAGCCCAACCTTCATACCATTTGATTGGTTTTTTCAGCACAGGAGCATTATTAAACTGGCATACATTATGGCATAGATTGCAATTTATGCACTTTGAATCGTCTATTACAGCATTATATTCTTTCAGCGTATCACTAATATGAATTGCCTGTTTTGGACATATATCAATACATGCCATACATCCTGAACACATATTTTCATTACATACTGTTTTCATGATTTTTAAACCTTCCTTACAATTGCTTGGAGCATAGGCAGCCATGTCCCCTTAAAAGAATATACAATTATAACCGTAATAAGTATTTGTATCATTAATGACCAAATATTATCAAAATACATCATCACGCCAGAAACTACCAAGGCTATTGTGCCAAGCAAAAACTCAAAGGTTACTACTTTATAATGTATATATTTTCTAGTGTGAAATGCTCGGAATGTAAATACTGCAATATAACTAACGCAGGTTGCAAAGGCAGCTCCATAAACGCCAATTCTCGGGATAAGCAGAAAATTTAGAACTATATTAAATAGTGCACCAAATGTACCTGAAATCAAGAAACCCTTACTATCTTTATGAACTATATAGCTAGTTGACATAAATGTTCCTAATGTCATGAATACACACCCAATAATCAAAAAAGGGGTATACTTCCAAGCTGAATAATAATCCTCCGCCACGTATACTTTCAAAAAGGGTTTAATAGCTAACATCATCAATATACCAACAAGCATAATGATAGCAACCATTGACTTAAACACTTTATTATTGTATGTTTCTTCATCCTCAGCCCCTTCTTCTCTAATTGCCGAGTAACTCCACGCTTGATTAAATATTCCAGTGAAAGTCGAAATCAACGTTGGTAATTTATATGAAATTGCATAGATGCCATTTGCAGCAACTCCTATCATACTAGTAACCATAACATGATCAGAAGAATTCATTACCCACCACATAAAAGAGTTTGGTATTAATACTATAGAATACTTTAGCATTTCCGTCATCTTTTGTTTATCAAGACATGCGGTAATAGCTCTATAGCCCTTGCCAATTAGTAAAGCATAAACTGCGACAATAGCATTGGCGATTGTATATGCCAATAGGTATCCGGCAATTCCCGATTTAAATACCAATAAAAACAGAATATTAAAGCCTGCTATTAGTAAGGTGTTTAGGACATTTCCTATACTATATTGAATTAATAGTTCTTTTCCCCTTAAATCGCAAAGAAAAACCTGGCTGGATGCAGAACAAATTACATAAAAATAGACAAGAACACTTAGCGAAGATATTTGATTCCATAGTCCACATAATGGTATTAGTATCAATCCAAACAGTATGCCAAAGAATAAAATAACAATACCTATTTTTGTGATTTTATCCTTATCTACGTCTTTATCCAGGTTAAAACGCATTACGGCTTCCATTATATTTAATGTTATGATTGGTACAGCAATTGTTGAAATTGTAACAACCAAATCAACTGTTCCATACTCTGATGTTGTTAAAACATTTGTATATAATGGAATAAGAAAAAAGGAGATAACTTTTGTTGCAAAATTTCCTATGGTAAAAATTGCTGTATTTTTAAATAGATATTTTGTTCTACTCTCCATCTATATATCTCTCCAAGTATTTATAGGTATTACTTCTTTCGGTTTCTATAACTTTTTTTATCGATTCATACTCTTTTTCCAAACTATAAACCGATTTAAGCTGTGACAAATCATCTACCAGATGACTTTCAATACCTAATCTCTTTATTAAATCACTGAGTTTATTATAGTTACTTTCTCTTGTAATCACTGCAAATTTATTCGCATACTTTGCCGAAAAGATCGCGCCATGAAAAGTATCTGTGATAACAAAATCGGCGTTTTGAAATACTTTTAAACATTCAAATGGATTACAGGCAATAAATTCTTTGCACCAGGTTTGACCGCCTTGAACAGCTATTGGTGTTAAATTACAAGAATTACAAAAATCCAATATCTTGCTAATTTCATCTTGCTTATAGAATCTATACGGATAGCTATATATCACACAATAGTGTTTTGGTAGACTAGGAAGTTCACTTTCTTCAACCTCTTTATCAAAATCATAAATCAATACAGGATCAAAATGCCTAGATATATTTTTAATACCAAAATGATTTACAAATTCGTAAGTGTTAGCATCTCTTACAGAAAAGCCTCTAATATTTTGAAAAGCATTACCTATACTTTCCTTTATAGCATTAGGAAGGTTTTCATATTTTGTTGCGCCACAGGAAGCTGCATATGTAATGATTGCATCAGACTCTGGTATGTTACCAAATAATTGTGATGTATAACCCCACCATCCAGCGTTCAGGCAGTTGAATACTTCATCCGAACCAATAATACATAGATCATAATGGTCTGATTTACGATCAATATCAAGATATTCTCTTCGAAAAAGATCACATTTTTTCACAAATGCTTTATTAATTATCCTATTTCGGACGAAAGTTAATACACTTCTATTAAATAGTTTTTTCAACTTAGATTTTCCATCATTATCATGATAATCTGCATTCTCATTAGGAAGAAGCTTGTGATCACCATCAATGAATTTAATATCTAAAAACTCAACATTACTTCCAAGTTCTTCCAACATTTTTTTCAGTCCGTATGCCTGCAATAAAGAACCGTAATTATCAACTTTTTGCATAGATAAAATACATATTTTCATATAATCCTCCCTCATAAAATGGAAATTTCAGTAAATCTTTCATAGTATGTATCGTCCATAATACAAATAATCAACAATAAAGAAGAAAACAGCGCAAACGTTATATCTCGTCTTCTTAACTAATGAGAAACTTTGTAATTTCAATAACATGCATCTTGGATAATGTCTCATACGCCTCTGTCATTTATGTTTCATTACAAAATAAGCGCACTTTTCTGTGTTAGTTTATTCCCAAAATACTAGGGTGTGTTTCTAGAATACCTAGTGTTGAGTGATGATGCAAGCTAGACAACCCAAGGTTGTAATTATACCATGCCCGAGAAACACCGTGCAAGTTTGTCGAAACGCATAACCACTCTACGATAATCTTTAAATTTCATAAAGAAGCACTCTACCAAGTGCCGCTCTTTTTAGTGGAAATAATCACATTCCCAAGGCTTTGATAAACCCTCTTTGGCAGCATACAATATTCTGCAGACCGGTCAAAGATATACTTCCGGTTTTCAGTAGAACCATAAGCCTTGTCTGCAAAAATTACATTTTTGGAAATATCTAGCTAATCCAATGCTGACTTCATCATAACGCTATCATGGACTTGCCCTCCTGTCAGCATCAAGACACAACAATTGCCCAATCCATCTACGACTGCATGAATTTTAGTGGATCGTCCTCCACGACTAACACCAATAGACTAGTTTTGGGCGCTATCTACGTCCCTTTTTTGTTCGATCGCTGGCTTTATCTTCTTTGATATTAGGTGCCATACATGCATAAATCCTATATGTCTGCATCTTCTCGAAGTTGGACAAACAATGCTTTTAGTTTGCCATTCTCCTGCCACTGTGCAAAACGCTTATACACAGTCTCCCATGTTCTATAGCATTCTGGTAAATCACTCCAGGAGCACCAGTTTTCAAGATCCATTGCACACCATTGAACAGTTCCGGTTGTCTGCTTGCGGCCTTCCCATCCACTTAGCCTTATTTCCTAAATGGGGTTCTATAATCTTCCATTGTTTATCGATAACTTCATAACGTCGATCCATACCAATCACTCTTTATTTAGTATAAGGAGAGATCCGACATCAGATGTTGATTCTCCTTTTGGTTTTGTGAGTTTTATTTTGTATCCGTCATGGATTCGACTTTAGAAAAACACTCTAGTTGTGCATTATACTTGTTATATGCCTTTTTAATAAATTCTTTACTCCAAATGCTATTTTTATTCCTATTTGTCCAAAATAAGAAGATATACATAATAACTTTTGCATAGTTGTTAAATTTTCATCTCTAAGTACCAAACTCCTATAATCTAATAATTTAGGGTCAATGAAAAACTTGTTCGATTATATTTTGTTACCCGAAAGTCTCTTGCAGTCAATGTGTTGAAATATGCATCCTGCGCCCCGAGGGAATGTAGACAAGGGAGTGTGGTGTTCAGAAACCTATGCCTGTTGCGTGATACTGCTTGCCTCATAATCTCCAACCACACAAACATTTCCATTGAGCCAAAATGTCCAATAAATAATAAAAATACGTGTTAGTTTAGAAACCTGGACCATGTCCGTTTTATTGGTCATATTACCTAGTATAATCGCATCATCAAAGAGAGATGGGGCGAAAGACTATGAGCAAAACTGAATTGCTAAGCAAGATCGGGCAGTTGAGCGAGTACCAGGTGGAGCAGATTCGGAAGATGGCAGAGGAATTCCTTATCGTTCAGGAGGAACTGAGCGATACAACTCCCAAAAGCTACCCCTGCTGCAACAGCGCTCGGCACGCTTCGTCAAGAAGGGCTTCTCTGGTAGGAAGCAGCGGTATCAGTGCATGGCTTGCGGAAAGAAGTTTACCTATGATGCCGGCAAAATCACCGCATACTCTCACCAGAGCGAGGATAAATGGGCGGTGTTCATCGAGGACACGCTTTCTCTGAAAACGCTGGATCAGTGCGCCGAGCATATCTCTGTCTGCCATACAACCGCATTTTTCATGCGCCAGAAGCTGCTTGCCTTTCTGGAAAAAGCGGTACAGGATGATATGCTGAGCGACTTGATTGAAGCGGATGAAACCTATGTCCTGAAAGCACAAAAAGGCATCCATGTAACCGGGAGAAAGCCCAGAAAACACGGAGAAACCGCAACAAAACGAGGACTTTCCAGCGAGCAAATGTGCATTTGCGTTGCTGCTGACAGGGATAACAACGTTGTTACCAGGTGCGTAAACCGAGCAAAGCCGAGTGCTGAGAATATCGAAGATGCAATCGGTGATCGGATTGCGGAGAACAGTGTCTTTCAGTGCGATGGAGCTACTGCTTACAATAAGCTGGTGGAAGAAAAGCACTGTGTGAAGGTAGTTCTGAATTCTCACACTGACTATAACAAGGTATACCATCTGAATACGGTCAACAGCCTACATAGCAGACTGAAAGAAATGCTGGAACATTTCAATGGAGTTTCCACCAAGTACCTTAACCGGTATCTTGCGATGTTCGTCGCTCTCGAACAGGCAGGGCAGTCCCTGTTTCATCCTGCGGTGGACACTGTGAGAACCATGCTCTCGAAGGTAAATGCCACGCTGCCAATCCGCTCACTCCGCAGTGAGGGCCTTTTGGCAATCTGACGGTTAGGTCCAGATATTTAAACTAACACGTAAAAATAAATTTAAGCGTCCATGAGTTGTAATTATTGCACTGACAAGCTCCATTCTGAATTCTCCAATAAATAATTTTTTAGAAGTCTCCAAATGTATACGGATAAATCTGGTTATCGCCCTTTATCTGATTCTGGTATATAAATACAATCAATAAATAGATTATAAGAAAGGCGCATTTGAAAATTCTATTGTTCATTATTTTATCCACTTTGCAAATTCTCGCATAGGACATGCACCTAAACATTACAAAGTAAAGCGCGATTCTATATAGGGTAGAGACAAAAACTGTCATCAGAGTCGTCATTAACTCCATAAGAACCATAAGAAGATAAAAATCGCCCTTATTCGCTCGTTCAAAGGCTTTCATCTTATTAAATGTTGGTTGTATAAAACTTTTAAAATCTAACAAAATCAAGAATAGAAAAGGCAATCTAATTAAAATAGCATTTAAGCTAAATTCAGCATCAATATCTTTGATTAAATACCTTTCCATTTTTGCGTTGAAAATTCCGAAATTGATAAAAAGAGTTAACAATTCATTAAATGAATACATTGCCAGAATGACACCAGCAATCATCAACACCTTAATATATGGCTTATTATTGGCTTTCAGTATCAATGACAATGCATATATTGCTATGTATATTACGGCTGTAGTGTGGAAAAAGGAAGCCACAACTACTCCGAGAAAAAACTTAATTGTCTTCCCGTCTTTAAGAAAATGTAATGACCAAAATCCTATTGCGAGTGCTAATGATTGTCTCATTGCATTATACGTGTTTCCATATAACAAACACAGAAAACCTAACCATGATAAAGTCAATGGAAATTCATCACTATAATGGACCAGTCCTGCCATCACAAAACCGTAAATGATCAAACCTGTAAGGAAATAGAGCATGTGTGGGGAAGTTCCCAGCAATGCAGATATCCAACAGAGCGTTAAGTACAACGGCTCTATATTCGTAATACGCTGAATTGTTTGAAACAACGGAGCACCATTATCGAAATGATAGAACAAATCATTTCCGTAAGCCATGATATCTGTTCCAATGGAATAATCTCTTAGTCCAGCTAAAATTGAAACCGTGAGCACACTTAGTGAGAGGTAAAAAAAAGATTTACTTATTTGCAACTTCTTCCTTTTCGTGGAACTCAAAATATGTTTTCCATGCAGTGTTATATCAAAAGCGATTACATGTTTTTTTGCCCAGAAATTATCAGCTTCCGCCACCTGAAAAGTTTTACCGCTTTTACACAGATACTGTTCACCGACATAACAAAACAAACACGAAATTAAAAATGTAATATAATAAGGTATCATTCCATTTTACTCCAATCATCTATACATCCTCATTCTACGGATTAAACCTTTATTCTAAATCAACTTAACTTGAGAGTTTCAAAAACTTTCCATGCCATAGGCTTGCTGATAGAAAAACACACATAAAATAATAGTGTCTCTTTCGGTAGCCCCTTTTTACTTATCTTAGAAATATTTTTTGAAATCATATTAAGATTTTTTCTTGAACTCATATCTTTACATTTGTATTTTAGTTTTAAATACGTTTTCATACTTTGGTTCATATATCTAGTATTATTCTCAATCTTAAACTCTGGAAAATATTTATTTCCGTAATTATAGGCCTCAGTTTCTCCTTTATACGCATCCAGAATAAGTTTCTGTCCTCCTTGACCCATAATGCTGTCATCCCTGGTATAGTAGTAATAAAAAACTTGCTTAATTGCAATCGCACGTCTAGCCCTTCCAAATAAAAGATAACTACATGCCATGTCCTCTGCAAGTCGTCCTTCGATAAAACGAACGTCTTTGAACAAACTATTTCTATACGCTTTATCACACACCATATGGGTGAAATCAGTTCTGTTTATGTAATTTCTAAAAAGCTCATTTCCTTCCACAATCTTCACAGTATTTTGTTCTTCTACTATCTCATTCTTAGTTTCATCATCATAAACTCTTTGAAATTGAAAGGAAATAATATCAACATCTGACGCAATGTTTTTAACTATTTTTTCGCATGTCAACTCCGAAATATAGTCATCTGAATCCACAAACATAATAAAATCACCTGTAGCGATGTCTATACCTGCATTTCTTGCACTAGAAAGTCCGCCGTTTTTCTTATGTATAACTTGTATTCTTCGATCTATTTCCGCGTATTTATCACATAGCTGAGGACACAAATCTGTAGAACCATCATCAACCAGTATAATTTCAAGATTCTTATACGTTTGATTTAATATGCTGCTTATGCATTTATCAAGATATTTTTCAACATTGTACACCGGTACAATGATGCTGATCCTTACATCATTCATAACAATTCTCTCCTAAATAATGTTCTTTATCGCTGGCAGTCTCTTTACGAGCCATGCTGATATAAAAGACAATACAAATACAACAGCGAACAGCACAACAATCCCGATTCCAATCGGCATCGATAGTGGGTTGATTTTCAGCACTTTATAAATCAAGTTAATCCAAAATGGGTGTATCAGATATATTCCAAACGAACACTTCGATACCGCTTGTACCAAATGAGTCGTTTCTCTATGCTCAAACACAATCTTCATTAACATAAACACAGATACTGACTGGATCAATGTCAAGATCTCACCTGACGAGTGATTGACAGCCGCAACTTCGTTGTGTACTACCAAGGAATATGTCTCGATTCCAATCATACCGATAGTTGCGATACCCCCCACTATGTAAATCGGCCTCTGAAACAGCTTTGAATCATTTGGAATGGTTGAGATATAGTAGCCTATAATGAGGTAAGTTACATACTCATTGATAGGCATAAAGGTTTTAAGATCTGTTCCACACAAGGTGTTGACAGTCGGAATCAGGAAGTTTCCAACAAACAATACAGCAATAAAAATTCCGATTGATTTTCTGTTTTGTGCCCGGATAAAATCCTTCAGTGGCATCATTATAATGTATATTGGAATCATAGCATATATGTACCACATATGAGTCCATGTATTGCCTTCAGCCGTGTTCAGCAATGCTCTGCCTAAAATCCTTGCATCTATTGTCTTCTCTATGAAGACTAACTCCATTAGAGCATAGACAACTCCAAAAGTCAGAAGAACCAAAAGCATTCTCCAGATATACTTTCCCGTTTTTTTGACACTAATTTGTTTACCCGGATTAAGCAGTAAAGCTCCGGAAACCATAATAAAACAAGGAACAGCCCATTTGACGAGCATATAACAATCACTAAAGACCGTGTAATTAAAAACCCCCAGCTCTTCAACGGTATAATTGTTATTCAGAGTCATAACTATATGCAAAAATACGACCGCCAATGCTGCAAACACTCGTATATACTCTATGTATGGCAGTTTAGCCCCATATGACATTTTGTCTTCTATTTTAATTCCAAGCACTTTCCTCTTTTCCTCCCCAGATTTCCTTTGCAAACTTTACGCCTACTGTATGTGTCATTTTTTAATCTGAACAAAAAGGCACAGCGCTCTTCTTGTTAACTCGTATCCTATTACCCTACGTAGTTTATTGACCTTTTTTACCTTATTACACATATCGTGCTCAAGCAGCGGCTCAAGATTTTTCATTTGCCGAAGGGTGTCCTTATCCTTTACATTTGCTGATACCCCTAATGTCACCGCATATTCGTATGCATAATAAGAACCAAGGAGTTTTCCTTTTTCCCTATCCGGATATTCCTCAGCCTGTTTGTAGCCCTTTGCACAAAGCTCAATTTTATCAGCCACAAGTTTCTCTGATTTTTTACTCGTTATAGAACCACTACGTTGCTGTCTATAAGAATAAAACGGTTCTTTATAAAAATCGAACCTTGTCGAGTATAGCAATAAAGCTCCACACCAGTCCATATCCTCACTGAGATATCCTTCTTTGAAACGCATCAGATGCTCATCTATAACAGATTTTCTAATTACTTTGTTCCATGCGGCAGCACGATAGATATTGTTTTCCAACATATATTCAATCGCACAATTTACATTGGTATCTATGATTCGATTCCGATCAACTTCAAGATTTAAGATGTAGGTGAATCTATTCTCGTCTTCATAGAAACGTTTGGCCGGAAACACAAGCAGGTCTGCGTCTGTTTCAGCCAGATTCTTATGAATATGCTCTAAGGCTGTATTATCGTCCCAATAATCATCACTATCTAGAAAAATAATGTATTTACCTGTTGCAATATCAAGGCCAGCATTTCTAGCGCTTGACAGGCCTCCATTATTTTTATGAACAACCTTTATTCGAGAGTCAGCATATGCATAACTATCACAAATCTGGCCACATCTGTCCGGTGAGCCGTCATCAACGAGAATCAATTCAAAATCGTCGAATGTCTGGCACAATACACTGTCAACGCACTTATTAAGGTACTTCTCCACTCTATATATCGGTACAATAATACTAAACTTGGGCATCTTAATCACTCTTTTACTTTCTGTTTCATTCGTCTATAGTTCTTTTCTGGAATAATGACTCCGTGCAAAATGGAGGCAACTTCGCACAACGCGAAGCGCGGAGCTTTTCGGATCATGGCGGTTCTTAACTTTACTAAACCGCTACGTTTGTCCTCCTGGAGAGGTACTTCCTTCCATGGAGACATTTCCTTATACTGAAGGAACTGCTTTAAGAACGGGTGTTGATTCCCTTTTATCCATGGTCTTAATCCATCCAGAAAGCATGTCGTGAAATGCACCAATCCAGGATGCTGGACAGATAGGTCATATTCTTCTTTACTATAAAACGCCTCTGATCCTGAACGGCGAATCCTCAGCACCTGCTCATAGGTTGCATAGAAATAGATGGATAGAACATTATATCTCATTGGCAACTTCATTTTTTTGCTCTGTTCAACAACGCTATTCAAAACATCCTGATCCAGATACGCCAAACTGCTTCCATATTTCGTTATATAATCTGTAAACTTCTTTTCATAGCTACCAGCACGTACTTCATCCAAATTCAGGAAGACAATGCCTCCATTCAAATAATAATCGCCACTGGTTTTCCCAACATTCCTTCTATATCGATCATTAATGCACTCCAGCATTCCGCCAAAGACTTTACCACTCATATCTGTATTCCAGAGTGGCTCTATCGAATCTACAATGATGGTATCACAATCAATATTCAGCACCTTGTGGACAGTTTCTGGCAATGCGCTTGCCATATATAGTCGGCCAAATGTGCTAATATTCCATCTCCTTGTATCTATTTCCTGACCTGTAAGTTCTTTCATATCAGGCATCGGAACATAAGATATCTGCCTTCCGTAGTTGTTCACTACCTCCACCAGCTTATCTTTGTTATCCGCTGAGATATGATTATCCATAATATAGATATGTATCCTGTCACAGGACTTATTATTTTCCAATAGTGAAAGAATCGATATCCCTGTCAAAAAAGCATAACTATCACTGCTTGAATATAATATGTCCATCAATTCCTTCTCCTTTTCTTTCTGCTTATTTGATCCCATTTCTGAGCTTATATTCTGACAATGTTGGCCAGTTTTTATCTTTTTCTGTTGCAATTACCTTTTCCACGCCATATTCTTTTAATGGCCAGGGAATATTTAACTCCGGATCATCCCACCTGATACCGCCACATGCTTCTGGAACATAGCTGCCGGAACACTGGTAGGAAAATACAGTATTGTCAGTCAATGCTATAAAACCATGTGCAAAGCCCTCTGGGATAAAAACAACCTTATTGTCCTCCGCCCTAAGAAGTTCTGTGTGGTATTCCCCAAATGTTGAGGAATCTTCTCTTAAGTCTAACGCCACATCAAACAACACACCCGATATCACATGAATGAGCTTTGCTTGAGAATCAACAGTTTGGTAATGTAAGCCTCTTAATGCACCTTTTTTTGAATACAAATCACTCGACTCGGTAAAGGTGCAGGTTACGCCATTTTCCCCGAATATGTTTCTCTCATAGCATTTCTTATATAGCCCACGGTCATCTGGATACATATGTGGCTGAATTACAAGAAGACCCGCAATCTTTGTTTTCTTGAATTCAAATGCCATAATTCTTAATCCTCTGTTTTCAAGGAGTCGTAAATATCAAGTATTCCGTCCCTGTGATTACGAGGGAAATCATATTGAATTACACTCTGAAGCTTTTTATTGTTTCCAGCAAATACCATTGCTTCATTTTTTCTATACGGAATACTACCGAAGTCTACAAGCGATACATCAAAACCACAGACATCGACAATCTCCATTATGAAATCTCTAACACTGACTGGATTATCAGAACAGATATTGTAAATCTCGTATGGTTTATACTCCGATTCTGAGAGACAGATAATCGCCTTTACGAGGTCTTTCACATTTACAAAGTCTCTTATCTGTTCCCCGGGAGTAGTCTTCACCTTCTCGCCCTTCATACAGCTAGCAATGATTGAGGGTGCCAATCTTGTCGGACCTTCTCCTTCACCGAATACGCCAAAAGGCCTCACAGTTATCATGTTGACATGCTGAGTTTTTGCACAGCCCGTAACAAGATTCGTAGATGCGTTCTTTGAAATCGCATATAACGACTCTGGACGACAATCCATGTCTTCCGTCAAAAGAACAGCTCCGTGGTCTCCATATTCAAAGCAAGAGCCAAAGTTCACTAGAACGCCGCTACGATTTTCTTTGGCGAAGTCTACCAGCTGGCACCCCATCTTTATATTGACATCACAAATCAGGTTAATATCATGAAAGTCTGGCCTGACGCCTACTGTCGCAAGATGAAAGATTCTATCAAACGCTGGATATGCAGTTGCATTTCTTAGCATATACTGCGAATCATCAATAATTTCTATATTTGAATTAATAGCGTGTAATCTTTCTCGACTCATTGAGTCGCCTTTTTCGATCAATGCATAAACCTTATGCTGCTGTTTTATCAATTCAGCAACCAGCTTTGAACCTATAAAGCCAGCTGCTCCAGTCACCAGTATATTCTCCATAGTTTCCCCTTTTACGATCTCATAAAACTATTAATCTGCTCATCCATACAAGCCCGGATGTCGCCACCATCGGCCCAGCACTTGCTCCACTCCACCACCATCTCAATGGCGTTATCCAGATTCCAGTGGGGCTTCCAGCCAAAAGTCGCCTTCAGCTTGGAGCAGTCCAGCTTCAGGAAGTTCGCCTCGTGGGGGCCACCGTCATAGCGGTTCACCCATTTCATGCCCTCTCCCCACTTGCTGACGAACAGATCCACCAAAGTTCCCGTCTGGAAACAGTCCACATCGTCGGGGCCTACATTATAGTAACCAGCGTATTTACCGTCCTCATACTGCATCGCTGCAATCATTAAATATGCATACAGAGGCTCCAGAACATGCTGGTAGGGCCGAGTGGAGAACGGATTGCGTACCACGATGTCATCATGCTTCATTGCTGCTCGAATGCAGTCAGGGATGATGCGATCATTGGCAAAGTCACCTCCGCCGATCACATTTCCTGCCCGGGCCGTGGAAATCGCAACACGACCATCCACAAAGAAACTGTTCTTGTAGGAATGCGTCACCAGTTCCGAGCAGGACTTGGAGTTGGAGTATGGATCATATCCATCTAGCTCTTCATTTTCACGATAGCCCCATGCCCATTCCTTATTCAGATAGACCTTGTCTGTGGTCACATTCAAGAAAGATCTCACACAATCGCTGTTACGAACACATTCCAGAATATTCACTGTACCCATGACATTAGTTTCATATGTATAGGCCGGGTCTTTGTAGCTGTCACGGACGATGGGCTGTGCCGCCAAATGGAGAACAATCTCCGGCTGTGCCTCATCAAACGTCGCCTTCAGCACCGGATAGTCCCGGATATCACCGATGACAGAGTGAACATCCTGCTCAATCGCTGCGATCTCAAACAAGGACGGATTTGTTGGAGGATTCAGGGAGTATCCTGTGACAATCGCACCAGCATTCCCCAACATCTTACAGAGCCAGGAGCCTTTGAAACCCGTGTGACCGGTGACAAATACTTTCTTTCCTTTATAAAAACTCAAATCGAAATTCATTTAGTCCTCCCAAATCTTCCAAGGTGCTTCTCCGTTAGCCCACAGTTTTTCTAACTTCTGTTTTTCTCTTAAGGTATCCATACACTGCCAAAAGCCTTTATGAACATATCCGGCCAGTTGACCATCTTCAACCAACTGTGTCAACGGCTCCTTTTCAAAAATCGTGCTGTCACCCTCGATATAATCAAAGAGGGTGGGCTCAAAAACCATATAGCCAATATTGATGAGATCGCCGTCAAAATCTGATTTTTCCCTAAAAGCTTTGATATTACCATCCGAGCCAACATCAACGATGCCTTTTGTCTGACCAAAGTTATACATTGACATTGTTCCGATTTTTCCATGCTCATTATGGTATGATAGCAGTTCATCAATGTTTATATCTCCAACTGCGTCTCCGTAAGTCACCATGAAGGTTTCATCACCAACATAATCTTTTACTCGCTTAATACGGCCACCCGTTTGCGTACTGAGTCCTGTATCCACAACCGTAACCTTCCAAGGTTCTGCATGCTTATTGTGAATAATCATCTCATTGCCCTTAGTAAAATCAAAAGTGATATCAGACGTGTGAATAAAATAGTCTGCAAACCACTCTTTAATCACATGCTGCTTATATCCGGCGCAGATAATAAACTCATTTACTCCATAGAAAGAATATTCTTTCATAATATGCCAAAGGATAGGCATTTCTCCGATTTCAATCATCGGCTTTGGTTTCAGATGGGATTCTTCGGAAATACGTGTACCAAATCCACCCGCTAAAATAACTGCTTTCATCTTGTCCTCTCCTCTTCTGCTTATCTATTTCTAATCCCCAATACTATTGCCATTACCAGGATTCCTATCACATACCCGATTAAATCAAATGGCATATCTCTCCAGTCAAATTCTCTACCTGGCAGAATTCCTTTCACTATCTGATCCATTAAACTAACTGCCACACAGAGCATTCCAGCTTTCCACCTTTTTCCAAGAGCTATCACACTACTCAGGCCCAACAAAAAATACTCCGGAATGTGACTAAGTTTTCTCATCAGTATGTAGTTATTCCATCAATTGGTCTTAACTGGACTATTGACCACATTTTCAATAATCGCCTGTGTATTCTCAGTTAGCTGTTTAGATCCAGCTCTGTTTTGAAACGTTAATCCAAATATCAGGAGTAACGATAAGATGAGCGGGATATATCTTAAATATCTCTTCATCCTTACCTTCCCATTCCAAACACAACTGCTTTAACAGTCATGAATATGATCTTCCAATCAACCCAAAAGCTACGTTCTTCTATGTATTTCATATCAAGCTTCATCCAGTCATCAAAACTGATATCATTTCTATTCGGTGCTATCTGCCAATAGCAGGTAAGACCAGGTGTGATATACATTCTCTGTCTCCAGATATCCTTATACTGCTCAACCTCCCTTGGAAGAGCCGGTCTTGAGCCCACAATGCTCATATCACCCTTTAATATGTTCCAAAGCTGAGGAAGTTCATCTATGCTAGTCTTTCGGATGAATTTACCAACCCTCGTGATTCTCGGATCGTCTTTGATCTTAAATGCTGGACCATCCATCTCATTGGCTTGAAGAAGTTCTTCTAATTTCTTTTCAGCATCCATATACATAGAGCGAAATATATACATATAGAACTTCTTGCCATCTCGTCCACAGCGAAGTTGTATAAAAATCGGACTGCCATGTGGATCATCAATCAATACTGCAAGAGCTGTAAGAAGTAGCACAGGACTTAAAACAACCATTGCTAATCCGCTAAAGAACACATCCTGCCCTCTTCGTAACGCCCAATAACCCTTGTGGCTACGGAGCTCCTGTTTTCTATCAAAAACTTTTATTCCAACTTCAATGTCAAAATCGGTACTATTGACATCCATATAACTCTTATCTCCTCATCTTTTGTCTTTCTCCCACACTCTCCTGTGTGGCTCTCTCCCTAACTCCACTTTTCTTCTCTCCCACTCAACCCCATTCACCCAGTGTCCTATACCCTTATCTTTTCTCCCCTTTTAAACTTCCTATTTAAACCCAATCTTTCAGGGAGGGGTTTAGTGAGAATGATTAGAAATAGTACATATAAGGTAGGGTGGAAAGAATGGGGAACCAATCTACCAGACAAGTCTTCGCCAATGGAATGTAAGCATTCCAACTACCCTCGCTACCATAATCGGAATTTGCAAAACCATTTCTTCTATTGTTGTTAAGATCAGTTTCGGTATCCATCTGAAAAGGCTTCTCATATTTTTCTCTGTATCTATGTATGCTGCAAAGATCGCCAGTCCGATTTGAAGCAAAACATATCCGACAAACACCACCGTAAGAAATGAAAGCATTTTCTTTTCTATCAGCAAAACCGTATAAATCACCCAAAATATAGGCCCAAGTAATTCAACCATAAGCTGATAGCACATTGTTACGAGTCCCAATAGTCCATAGCGTGGGTTGGCAATCAAATTATGGTGCTTGATAAGACAATCCATCAAGCCTCTTTGCCACCTGTCCCTTTGATGCAGTAGTCTTTTGATGCTATGTGGCACTCCGGTATAACAGACATCAGTTGCTTCATAAACAATACGTTTCTTTGATTGCTGAAAGTCTTGCTCTTGCAATCGCAGAACTAGCTCCATATCTTCTCCAACAGTATCGATATCGTATCCATTCATTCCCAGAAGAGTGCTTTTGCGAAAGACACCAAATGCTCCTGAAATCAAACACTGTGCGTTTAACCTGGCAAATATCCTCCTGGAAAGCTGAAATGTCTTCATATATTCGCAAGACTGAATCGCTTCTAGCTGACAGGAGTCTTCTCTTTTGACAAGTAAGCGTCCACCGACAGCAACCACTTCATCATTCTGAAAATGCTTTACCGCCTTAGAAAGAGCATCCTCCTGTAAAATACAATCAGCATCAATCACACAAACCAAAGCGTTTCTTGTATAACAAATCCCTACACTCAAGGCATTCCCCTTTCCCTTTTTTCGGATATAAATCTCTCGTATCAAATAATCCGAATCCTGATAGAAAACATCTTTTTCTGCAACGTCTGTGCCCTGTGGAAGGTCTTGAATATCATTTCTGAGAATCAAAACCTCCCACTCTGCGCATTCTTGACGTATGACAGATTCTATGGTTTCGTTTATGGTTTTTAGACCGGTTACTGGAATCAGGACGCTTACTGAAAATCAGAGTTTTTTATCATCTTTATCTCCTCTGCTATAGTTTAACGACTTTCCGGTCGATTTCTGTATGATCAACAATGTGTTTATCTCTTCATGGACAGGTCTATCCGAAATTGCTTATGTTCATCTCAGTTGATTTTTCATCCCCAGAAATGTTCATTTCCGGCTTCAAAACCCTCATCTAACCCTTAAAAAACGCCCACTAAAGTTCATAGGGTAGACCCCTTGGTCTGTTTATCATTTATTGAAAACAACGATTCGGTTCTTCCATAGGCCTTAAACTGAAAATGAGCGTTTTCACCTCATAGTCCCTCACTTTTCCTCAATATGATTTTTTAGGGTAGACCCCTCGCAATGTCTGTATCATCTATCAAAAACCCTTGATATTACGGCATTTTTCAGCACCCATCTAAACTTCTTGCAGCCCAATTTCATGTTCAAAATGTACTTATCACTATTCCAAGACCTCTACCCGAAACGAAAAAATCCATGTTTTTCGCCTCATCCATTTCATGTCAAAATGTTCTCATCCACCCCATATCCAGCGAGAAAGTCCTCTCCATTTCATTTGAAAATGTACTTATCACTACTCGCAGACCTGTACCCTAAAGCCTCATTTTTCGGCAATAACGGATGATTTTAACGGTCATCATAACCTACGAAAAATCAACTGAAAATTTAGAGTAGAGATTTACGCACCTCTCTTCATTCCCATTTTCAGCACTCAACTTTGCATTCATCAATTCATCTTCATCAATCAACATGACAAAATCATCAGACTTTCTAAGATCACACTGCCCCTTTTCCAGCCACTACAATCTTCACTGTCTGCCAGAGTATTTTGATATCCATACTCAATGTCCATTCTTCGATATATTTTGCATCCAGGGCAACGACTTCTTCAAAGTCCACAATATCGCTTCGGCCACTTACCTGCCACATTCCGGTAATCCCGGGTTTCATTGCGAGGCGCTTCCGGTGTCGTATTCCATACTGCTTATATTCATCCACCGTTGGAGGTCTGGTACCTACAAGGCTCATCTCTCCTTTTAAGACATTCCAGAATTGCGGCAATTCGTCGATACTGCTCTTTCTTAGGAAGCGTCCGATTGGAATAATTCTTGGATCATTATCCATTTTGAACATTAAGCCCTGCATCTTATTCTGGGACATCAGTTCTTTCTTTTTATCTTCTGCATCTGGGTACATGGTGCGAAACTTATAGATTTTAAAGGTTCTTCCATTTCGTCCCACTCGTTCTTGTGAGAAGAAGACAGGTCCGGGAGATTGATGCTTAATAATTGGTCCAAAGATAAGGAATGCAATCCCCGTTATAACAAGTCCTACCAACGCCCCACAGATATCCATAAGTCTTTTCATCATTGTCTGCCACGGGCTGGCGAATTTCATACTGGAAGACAATACTACATATTTCGCAAAGGAATGTACTTTTTTATTCTCCATACTGGATGTAAACTGTGCCAGATTCACATGTACGACGAATCCCATACTTACCAGAAGATTCGCAAGTTTTTCAGCACTTTCTTCATAACCTTTCAGATCTATGAACACTTCATCAATCACATGTTCGCGTACATACTGCACAATCTGATTTTTTCCTGCGACGATTGGTATTTTGTAGATTGTCTGCCCTGTCTTGTCCGCGTTATCGTATAAAACAACTGCTTCAATGCGATAATCACGGTATGGCTGAAGTAATCCTTCCACGACATCTTTTGCTCTTTCGTCGGTGGTTACTACCATAATCTTGCGAGAATCTTTGTTTTCACGGATTCGGATACGAAGGATTCTTTTCCAGATTAATCTGGCTGCTGTCATAATGCATACACTGATCGGATACATAGATAGAATTACGATTCGGGAATATTCACGGGACTGCTTGATTGCGAACATCCACACAATAAGGCCTACAACTATCCACATGCAATGAATCATAACCTTTTTCAATTCTACAAGATAGCCTCTCCGTATGATTGACTCGTAGCTATTACTGAAGAATACAACACAGATATTCATGATGATAATCATCACCGTCAGAGTCCTGTAGATTTCCGGAAGGAAGATTCCACCCTCAATATTATTTCGAACCGCATATGCAATTAAAAAACTAATCTCCAAAGACAGGATATCGATCAGCATAAAATCAAGATGTTTTATCCAGCCTTTTACGATCTCCTTGTACATTCATACACCCTCTTATGTATCACTCTTTCTCTATAACTTCTTCTCTTATATTCCTTTATTTTCCTTCAAGCACCTGCTGCATCTTCTCAGACAATGCCGCATCCACGGCCTCGTCTGGCCACATGACATACAATAGCTGTGAGCCTGATGAGAAGCATGCCTGATTATCGCCTGTACCGGTTGCCGCCTGAGATTCTATGATCCAGTCCGCGCCGTCTGATAACTGCATGTTAATGAACTTCGCCATCTCATCCAGCGTCATATTGGTTTCCACACTGTCACCGACTGTATCTATGATCTGGCTTGCGTTCATCAGTATCGCCGGAGACATTGCTTTCTTCAGGATAGCAGTTAAGACTGCCTCCTGATTCTTCCCTCTCTGATTATCTCCATCTTCGAAGCTGTAACGTTCTCTCGAGAATCCAAGAGCTGTCTCTCCATCCATATGATTGATGCCCTGTTGAATCTGGTATTTTCCATGTGTGGTTGTAAATGCATACTCTGAGTTCACATCTACACCACCAAGAGCATCTACAATCTTGATCAGAGAAGTGAAGTTCACCCTTGCATAATAGCTGATATCAATTCCGTATATATTTTCCAGGGTTGCCATGGACGCATCTACCCCATATATTCCGGCATGTGTCAGCTTATCTCTGGATTCACCAGATATATTCGGAATTGTGACATAATAATCCCTTGGTGTCGTTGTCAGAAGAATCTGTTTCGTATTCGGATTCACTGTCATGATAATGTTGACATCGCTTCGACTATTGGTTGTAATCGGACCGGACACATCAATTCCACTGATATACACATTGAATGGCTCTTCTATATTGGTCTCTTCCTGTTCAATCTCTGTATCAATTCCATACTGATATAAGATTCTTACCTGCTCCGAATAATCTTCAATGGATTCTTCAATAATCCCGGTAAATGCTTCATTATAGATAGCTGCTTCCACCTTACCAGCAAGCAGTGCTTCTGCTTCTTCGACCACCGTGTCATACTCTTGCAGATTAATTTCCCTTCCTACCGAAGACTCGATGTCTTTGATCATCAACTGATTATTCTCCTGATCCACGGATGTCTGAGAACCGAAGCGATAATTTTTGGCATCTTTCAGACTCTGTGCTGCATTGTCTTTCTTAACTACCACGACCATATTGTCTGTCTTATAGGTAGCTCCACCAACCGTTTTCATCATGGATGTTGTCTTCATAAGATAGACCGTGCCAATTCCCAGAATCATAATCAAAAGAATACTGATCAATATTCCGATTCCATGTGCTACTTTTGGTTTCAGATATTGCAGGTCGAATGTAATTACGAACAGGACCAAAAGAAGAACAATCAATACGGCAAGATAGATTCCGGGAATCATGCCGCTGTTCCACAGAACCGCGGCAAATATAACGGATACCAACAGCTGAAGTACTGCAATCAGCTTTCCTGCTATATGATTGTTCTTACTCTTATGCTGTTTTTTCTTATGCTGTTCCATCTTTAGTCATCTCCTCTATTCCACAGTTAATGTTATGATTTGTGGATCTGATGTATTCCCATCGCTGTCACTCACATAATATCGAATCTCATACGTCCCTGGTGCCTGTGTGTTATACTCTCCTTCTGCATGAATATGTTGATATAATATATCTGCACCATCTTTATCATCTACAACGCCCCACACAACACTGATTGGGTCAAAGGTATCTCCTGCCCTGATCTTCACGCTCTCTGTCACCAATGCCATAGTCGGCCGGCCTCCATCTGGCTGAATGTCCGGACTGCCTTTTGCCTGCGGGACGCCATAACCATCCTGAGTAACTTCTGCGGAGGTCTCCCCTGTTGCATCTTCCATAGTTTCTTCCGTTAATGCGGGCTCTTCTGTCATATCCTGTGAGCCGTCTTCATTCTTATAATACCGAATTGTCCTTCTTGCACTTCCGACGTTATTACTTGTATCAAGCACTCCGTAATAGACAATCGCATGACCATCGTCTATAGGTAATATCTTGTCAATAAATATCTGTTCCGTAATATCTCCATCTTTATTGTCTGTTGCTGTTACACCTTCCAGAAGTATAGATTCATCTTCCCCCTCAGTGTAAGTTATATCCATATCTTCCACCTGAATCACCGGTGCTTCTCCGTCATGCTTTGTTCCTAACATATAACAGATGATCACCAAAATGATGCAGCCTGCAGCAAGTGCAAATACCAGTCCTTTTTGTTTCATTCCTTTTTTCCTCTATTATTTACCGTAATCTCCATAGTAATTTCCATAGTAATTACCGTAGTATTTATTCTGCTTCATATCTACTTTATTTAAGACGACTCCCAGAATTGGGCAACCTGTCTTTTCCAGCTGATCTTTCACACTCTTAGCGAATTTACGACTGATCATGTTTGCTGAGATCACCAGAACAGATGCATCACAACAACGCGCAATGACAGCACTGTCGATGACACTTCCAAGTGGCGGTGCATCGATAATGACATAATCATATGCTTTGCGCGCCCCCTCAATCAGCGCTTCCAGACGCCTCGTTCCCAACAGTTCTGCCGGATTCGGGGGAACAATTCCTGCAAAGATAACAAATAAACCTTCCTGCTGTGTCTTCACAATGACATCTGATACTTCTACACGGCCAGAAAGGAAATGGCTCAATCCCTTTATCTCTCCATGTACATGATGGCGTCCGACTAACACAGACTTTCGAAGATCCCCATCTATAAAAAGGACCTTTTTACCACCTTCCGCGAAGGACATTGCAAGAGATAACGACACTGTACTTTTTCCTTCATTCGGAGTACAGCTGGTGAACATGATCACCTTTTTGTCTGACCCGGAAAACTCTATATTCGTACGAAGCGATTTATACGCTTCATTGCTTCGATAATCCTGTTCTATATTTCTTAGAATCACTTCCTGCATCTTTTTTCTCTCCTATCTCTTTCCATTCTTCACAGACTTCTTCTGCGCTGGTATTTTTACTTTCTTAGGCTTCTGCACTTTTCCCTTGATTGGGATAGAAGTCAGGACATTCAGGCCCAGATACTGTTCCACATCATCTGGATTCTTAATGGTATCATCCCTTAGGAATATGAATATCAGAATCGCCAATGCAAGGAACACTCCCAATGCTCCGCCGAGCACCATGTTCTTTTTTAAACTTGGTGAGGAAGGTTCTTTCGGCAGATTTCCATCTTCAATGGTATCAACAGATTCTGCATGCATGATTTCCTTAATCTCACTGCTTACCGTCTCACGCAGAGTATCCGCAATTTCTTTAGCTTCTTTTGGATTATCACTTTCCACACTAATACTCAGGATTCGGGTATCTGTCGGTGTCTCAACCGTAATATTCTCCGCCAGATCTTCCGGCTCTATATCCAGATTCAGGACAGCAATGACCTGTTCCAGCACCGGACGACTCTTAACTAATTCTGCATAATCCTTCGTCAACTGTGAGCCCGTCTGCAGATCACTGTAAGTCACCCCTGATGAACTGTCCTGGCGAGACAGTACATACATCTTCGTCACAGAAGTATACATTGGTGTCATTAATAATTTCGTACCTACAAACGCTAATAAAGCCGCCAGTATTCCTGACAGCAGTATAATATGAAGCTTTGACTTCAATACCATAAACAATTCAACCAGATCAATTTCAATTTCATCATCAGATATATTCTGATTCACCATATTATTTTGATTCATCTTACTTTACTTTCTTCAGCATCTCTTTTGCATTGCTGAAAAATATCCTCCTCATATATTCCTCGCCGTAATTTTTGCTGACATAACTCGCAGCTTTCCTCATGTGTGGAGCACGATGCTTGGTATCATGTGCATCTGTACCTACGCAGAACACCAGATCCCTATCCATCAGACTTCGAACGAATTTTTTACTTTTACGGCTGCTTTCACCAGTAATACTGCCGGAATTGATCTGTAGATAGATTCCCATGTCATGCAACTGCTCTGCCAGTTCAATATCTTCTGCAATACATACATATCGCTCTACATGGGCAAGAATGACTCGATATCCACTAAACTGAACTTGCTGAACCCCCTGCCTGATATAGTCATATGTATCTGATGGTGAGAACTCCAGCAGGACATAGTTCCTTTTATTCATTGTTAATATCTGTTTTTCTTTGATTGCATTTACAACATCTTGTCCAAAATAAACCTCCGTACCCAGATAGATACGAAACTTCTCATCAATCGCATGTGCTGCATCCCGCAGCAAGACAGCCTGCTTCCGGAGATTCTCCGCGCTCTCCTTCCCTCTATAAGGATGATGATGCGGTGTGGCAATAATACATCGGATTCCTTCACTGTAGGCAATCTTCAGCATAGTCGTCATCTCTTTGATATCTTTTGCCCCATCATCTACTCCGGGTAATATATGGCAGTGCATATCAATATATCCTTCCATATCTTCTACACCTCCATATTTGCATTTTCTATTTTTATGAATGCAACCATATGGTAGCATAAATGAATAAAAAAAGCAATTCTTTGGTAGCATAATATTTTGAGGTGGTACTATGCATTTTCAGCGATTGGAAGATCTGAGGATCGATTCCGACAAAACCCAGGCGGATATAGCTGAGTATTTGAGCTGTCAACGTGAAGTATACCGAAGATATGAAAAAGGAACCCGTCAGATTCCGATCGATTTTTTGATTAAGTTATCCACCCTCTATAATGTAAGCATTGATTATCTAGTTGGTCTTACGGATGTAAAAAAGCCATACCCGAGAAATAAGCAACCCCAATAATCTACTTATCTCTTCGGTATGGCTTTTCTTTACATTAATAAATTTGCTATTCATATAGCAAATATTTCTGACAAATCTGATTTTTTGCTTCACGGATTTCATCTGCCCTCATTAAAAAATCCGTAATTATAAACTTAATCAATTTCGTACAATTTTCATATCTTCTTTCAGCCCTTTTGCAATGACTGAAGGTATTCCATTCAATACCCTCAGTCACCGCCAGGCTGACAGAAGAGAATACCTCTCCATTATTCTATATCTAATATAAGCTTCATCGCCCATGGCGGCACATCTACATCCTCATAATCTTCTTTCAGGAACACGAATGCTGTCTCATAAGGCGGCATCTTGGAAGGATAGATACCTTTCCCATCGGTAAAATAAAGCAGTCCTTTCAATCGTTCAAATGCATGTTGGCCCATCAGCTGTTCCACATAGGCAAATGCCGGACGAAAATCCGTTCCTCCTTCTCCTCTAAGCTCCAGATGCTCCATATATTCCTTTAATTCTTCTTCACAAGTCACCTTCTGATCCATCTGTATCTGGTCATCACACTGAATAATGTGAATATTTACTTTTCGAAAAAAGCTGTCATTTTCACTTAGTACACTGTATGTCTCTTCCAGAAATCTCTTCACCAATTCTCCAGAACAAGACATAGAAGTATCAACTACAATCGCGAATTCCTCTACCTTCTGAACCTCTTTCCACTCCTGCGGTTCAATCAACGGCATATTCCCGTACAGTGACAGACCATAACTATAGAAGACATAATCAAAGGAATCCTGATCGACTGCCATCTCCTCCTTCAATACTGAAAACTTCCGCAGAAACTGCCGATAATCCATCCGTTCCCGGTTCTCTACTCGTACCTGTTCTACCAGATTCCCCGCCTCTGCAGATGCTTCCTTGGAAAAGATCTCCATATCAGTCTCCATCTGCTCACTGATATCCTCCCACCTTTGTTCAATCTGCTCCTGCTTCTTCTGATCATCGTCGGAAGGCCAATAACTATGGTCATCCATACGGAATTCTGCTTCCATACGCACCATCTCATCTTCAGACAGTCCCCACCTTATCAGTACACCATATACCTTCTCTGCAGTAAGAACTTTCATCTCCTTGTGAAGCTTCCGATAAGTCTCTCTTCGAAGCCAGGAACGACTCTTCAATACACAACGATGCTGCATACCATCAATCATGGATTCTGTCACGATATCACAGGCAAGATGATACAGCCGCTCTTCCCGCCCTCTTCTTCTGACCATATGCCGGAAGATTCCGTGAAGAACCAGATGAAGATATATCCGATTCACCTGTATCCGGTCTTCCCGATACAGTCCGCCCAGATACTGAGGGTGATAATACAGATAGAGTCCATCCGTTCCCATACCTTCTGAGCCCTCATCCATGACATACACCAGACTGCTCAAGGCCACATCCATGAATCGCATCTTCAGATACAGCTCATTTCTGGCGACCTTCAGAATCTTCTGGCTGACCATATTCAATTTATCACCTGTCGTTAATTCTCTCTCCATAGATACTAAGCTTTCTCTATAATTCAAATGTCTTTTTCTTCTTTGGAAAGCATCGGTGCTTTTCATTCATAAGAAAACTCAACACTTCCGTCTTCTTCTCCTCTGTCGCCTTCTTCACTGCATGCTCCAGTGCTTCCGGCGTCCAATAATTCCCCAGAGACAGAAAATGAAGTCCTTCTATATCTTCTGCTGTAATCAGAACATCTGCTGCCACCTCTACATGTTCTCTAAGATAAACCTCATAAGCATCCTGCGCTGCTTTTGACAACTGATAAGGGTATCTTACCCGGTTCAGCACTAATTCCGCTGCTACATCCGGCTGCTCCTCCGCTACCGTATGGTACAACAGTTCATCATATTTCTTATAATCCAGCTTCCGATCATAGAAGCACTGACGATAATATCCTCCGGCGCCATGATGATGGGTCACCAGAATTCTTGCCGGCGTATTCTCCACAGCCTCTTCATAATGCTCTGGAAATAGTACTTGCGCCATTCCATTTTCATAATACAGCTTTGTGCGGATTGCATATCGCATCTCGTCTACAATTGATTTCAGACAGCATCGTTCTCCGTAAAAGAAATGAATCTCTACTTCTTCCAGATGGCATCCCGTCAGTGCGCCGCCTCCCAAGTCCAGCAGACTATCTGACAATATAAGCCTTTTCAGATTCCTGCAGCGATAGAATGCATATCTTCCAATCTCTCTTACCTGCGCCGGAAGCCAGATCTCAGTCACAGAAGTTCCACAGATTCTATTCCGCTTTCCCACAAGACTTGCATCTTCATGTTCCCAGACAGATACCCCTTCTTCCTCTTCACGATTTTCAGCGAACGCATAAGGGGCAATTCCAACAATTGGTACGCCATGAATCTCATCCGGCAGGATGATCTGTCCTTCGATACCATAACAACTTGTAATCACAATACCTTGATTCGTATCTTTATAATGAATCTCTGGGCAGATCTGCCCACTTCTCTTCTCCCACATATTCTCTGATTAATAATACCCTTTCCACATGTTCACATACATATGCAGATTCGTCTCTATATATAGGCAGATTGTCTGTCTCAGGCTCTGTTCCTGTGGATTCTCTGCCGCAGCCATTACATACCGCACGCCACTTCTCCTGGCATAGTGATCTGCCTTTCGAAGATGCCACCCGTTCGTCACTACCACACAATCCCGAAAGCCACAAAGCCTCATCAACTTTGCAGCATACATCAGATTATGATATGTACTGACCGCCTGTTTCTCTTCCAGAATATAATCTTCCGGTACTCCCAGTTCCATCGCATACTGCTTCATTGCCTCAGCTTCCACATATGCATTATGTACAGCGGCTCCAGACATAATCAGATAACGGACTTTCTTTTCCTTCCACAGTTCCACTGCTTTCTCTACCCTGCTCCTCAACAGATCAGAAGGAGTTCCATCCTCTTCTACCTGACATCCACAGACAACTGCACAATCATACTTATCCTGCTCCCAACACTTCTTCGGAGCACGAAACATCATACAAAATAAGCATCCATTCGTTGCTAATACTCCCGCTGCCAGCCATCCAATTCTATTCTTTAATCTCTTCATATTCTCTTCCTTCTTTCGTACTCCATGTATTTTACACTCTTTCCACTTTCTTTTCAAGGAAATAGGCACATATGATTCCATTCATGATTGTTTTCCGACTCTCATATATATATGATAACAATATTCTATGGAGTGTCTATGCTGTCAATCCACCAATTCATCCGATATATCGGTATTCTTCTACTCTTCATATGTTGCTTTTTTGCCGGTCGGTTTGTCGCCTCCAGACAGATCTCCTCTGACTCTGCCGCCTCTCCTGCTTCTTCCACATCCATCCTGCCAACAACAGAGAACTGGGGACTAAGCTTCCAGGAAGAGGGGCAGCCACCAATCGCAAATGCAACTTTTGATGAATTAGAAAAATACAACGCATATTATGCCAAGGACACCGATGAAAAAATCATCTATCTGACCTTTGACTGTGGTTATGAGAATGGCAATACTGCCGCTATCTTAGATGCCCTAAAGAAACATAACACACCTGCTGCCTTCTTCGTAGTTGGGAACTTCCTCTCTGACAACCCAGATCTAATCAGACGAATGGTCGAAGAAGGGCACATTGTAGGGAACCACACCTTCCACCATCCCGACATGTCCCAGATCTCAACCAAAGAAGCCTTTGCACAGGAATTAAAAGATGTAGAAGACTTGTATCAGGAGATCACCGGTAAAACCATGAACAAGTTCTATCGACCCCCGCAAGGTAAATACAGTACTGAGAATCTCCAGATGGCCAAAGATCTGGGATATCGCACTTTTTTCTGGAGTCTTGCCTACGTAGACTGGTACGAAGATAAACAGCCAACCAAAGAGGAAGCCTTCGATAAGCTTCTCACCCGGATCCATCCGGGTGCCATTGTTCTTCTTCACAGTACTTCCAGCACCAATGCTCAGATTCTTGATGAACTCTTAAGCAAATGGGAAGAGATGGGATACACATTCGAATCTCTAGATGAGATATAGACATACCTCGGAGTATTCTTCCATACTCCGAGGATATAAAAAGGCTTGAAATCACAATGATAAACACGTATGATAACATTAATAGGAGGTCTATGATCATGACAACCCAAGAATTGGAATTTGCAATTTTCTGTATTGAATCGGTAGCTCAAGAACAAAAAACCGACGCCAAAGTAATATATCAGGCACTCACTCAAAAAAGTAATCTTCTCTATGACTATGTCATACCTTGCTATGACAGCCTCCATACGCAGAGTAAAGAATATATCGTAGATGATCTGATTCACATTATGCAAGAAAGAGGTGTCTTATGATTCTATACCATGGCTCCTATCAGATAATTGAACATCCTGATACCGAACATTCCAGAAAGCGTCTGGACTTCGGACAAGGATTCTATCTGACTCCTCTAGAATCTCAGGCTGTACGATGGGTACAAAAGTACAAACGCCAGGATCTTCCTGGAATTATTAACCAATATCAGCTCAATGAAGATAAGTTGCATGAATATCGCATCAAGACCTTTTTGCATTATGATTCTGAATGGCTCCGCTTCGTTGTACAGAACCGACAAGGACATATCTCATCTTCTGAATATGATCTGATTCGCGGCGGCATTGCCAATGATAAAGTATTCAATACTATTGAATTATATCTGGAACACTTAATATCTGAAGAAGAAACACTAGGACGATTGCAATACCATAAACCGTCTTATCAGATATGTATTACCAGCCAGGAACTGCTCGATCAACATCTGATTTTTCAATCCTGTTACGAGGTATAATATATGGAAGCAAATAAAACTCTCCTTCATATGAAATACGCCAAAATCGTCATTGCACTTGCTGAAAAGCTGCAATGTTCAACTGAACATGCCCTGGATCTCTTCTATTGTTCTACTACACGCCAATTAATAGAAGAAGGTGTCAGTGACTTGCATTGCAGAAGTGATTACTATCTTGCAGATGAAATCATCTTAGAATACCACTATAAAAAAGAATATCAAAAAGGGCAGCTCGACAGGCTGACTGCCTATCAAGATGCCCTTACAAAGCTTCTCAATTCATAATTGAATCTTATTCAACGGTAACGGATTTGGCCAGATTTCTCGGCTTATCTACATCACATCCACGTCCTACTGCAATATAATATGCAAAGAGCTGTAGAGGAATAATTGCCAGAGAATTGGTAAAATACTTGTTCGTCTCTGGAATATAGATCACGTAATCTGCTGCTCGCTCTACATCTGTATTACCTTCTATTGTCACTGCCATAACAAATGCACCACGAGTTCTGACCTCTTCCATATTACTAATAATCTTTTTATACAGATCCTTCTGAGTAAGAACTGCAGCCACCAGTGTACCCTCTTCCACCAGGGATATGGTGCCATGCTTCAGTTCACCTGCTGCATAAGCCTCTGAATGAATGTAAGAGATCTCTTTTAACTTCAAAGAACCTTCCATGGAAATCGCATGATCAATTCCTCGTCCAATAAAGAAGACATCTCTTGCTGCCAGATAGCGATTCGCGAATTTCTGAATATTCTCCTTATTATTCAGCAGCATCTCAACCTGTGCCGGAAGCGCTTTCAGATCAGCCAGCAGCTCTGCCAACTCTTTGTCATCAATCTGCCCTCTTACATGTGCAAACTTCATAGCAAGAAGATACATCGCGATTAACTGCGCAGAATAAGCCTTAGTCGTTGCAACCGCAATCTCCGGTCCAGCCCACGTATACATAACATTATCTGCTTCTCTTGCAATTGAACTTCCCACAACATTCACAACGCCAAGTACCCTCGCGCCTCTCTTCTTAGACTCTCGAAGTGCGGCCAACGTATCTGCCGTCTCACCAGACTGACTGATGACAACCACCATGGTATTCTCATCCAGAATGGGATTCCTGTAACGAAACTCAGACGCAAGATCTACTTCTACCGGTATCCTCGTCAGATCTTCAAAGATATATTTACTACTATATCCCACATGAGAAGCAGATCCGCAAGCAACAATCATAATCTTCTGAATCTTCTGAATCTCTTCATCTGTCATTCCTAATTCTTCAATCACAATATTACCATCCTTGATTCTTGGGGAGAACGTGTCTGTGATTGCCTTCGGCTGTTCATACATCTCCTTCAGCATGAAGTATTCATAACCGCCCTTCTCAGCCGCATTCACATCCCACTCAATTCTGGTAACCTTCTTTTCAATCGGCTCTTCATCCACATTAAAGAATTCCATAGAATCTGCTTTCATGCGGACAATCTCTTCATTCTCAATAAAGACCACATCTCTGGTATAACGAAGAACTGCCGGTACATCAGACGCAAGAATGCTTCCTCCCTCTGTATGCCCCACGATCAATGGACTGTCCTTACGCACAGCATATAATTCATCCGGATGATCCTGGAAGATGATTCCCAATGCATAAGAGCCTTCCATACGATGCATGATCTTCGTCACAGCCTCTAATGGATTACCATGATAATAATAATCCAGCAGATGTGCAATAATCTCCGTATCCGTCTCTGACACGAACTCATATCCATGCTTCTCTAACTTCTTCTTCAGCTTCAGATAATTCTCAATGATTCCATTATGTACCACTACGATACTCTTATCCTTATTGAAATGTGGATGTGCATTCACATCTGACGGTGAACCGTGAGTTGCCCATCTCGTATGACCGATTCCCACTGTCCCCGGAAGTGTTGCCCCATCATGTGTCAGTTCATTCAGTACCTTCAGTCTTCCCTTAGACTTGACCATATCAATCTTCTCGCCATTGTATACTGCAATACCGGCAGAATCATATCCTCGGTATTCCAGTTTGGATAATCCGTCCAAGAGAATTGGTGCTGCCTGTTGATTTCCGATGTATCCTACAATTCCACACATATTTTTTACTCCTTACTTTGTTCTTGTATTTGTACAAAACAATATTTTTTTTGCATTATCAATGTGTATTGTATCAAATTCTCACTCAAATGTAAAGAACGAAGGGGAATGCGCCCCGCATTCCCCTTCGTATAACATTAATCAAGATCAATAAAGTCAACCTTAAACGTATCATCTGGTTCCATATGACCGCGCTTCTTAGGCTGGCTGCTCAGAAGTTCATCCAGGTCATCGATGATATCTTCTGGCTCATCGTTATCATAGCCGTATTCTTCTTCGTAATCAACTTCATCGTCAAAATCATCATAATCGGCATCCTCATAATCAACTTCTTCAAACTCATCAAAGTCGTCTTCATCACCATAATCGTCAAAATCATCTTCATCTCTTAGGTTAGCTGTCTTCGCAGGAACTCGAACCGCCGGCTCATTCTTAGCCTTTCCCGAAGCCTTCTTCTCTGCTTTTTTCCCTTTTGAAGCCTTCTTACCTTTTGCCTGTTCTTCTTCCTCTTCATCCAGATCAATACCATATTCATCATATAGATCGTCCAATTCCAGATTCCGATGACGTAACTTCACAGCGATCACAATGATAATAATCAGCAGTATGATCAGAAGAATTCCGCCAAGAATTACTGCAATATCCAGAAAATCTTCAATAAGTTGAAGAATCTTGCCCCATAATCCCTTTGGAGAAGATTTCTTCTGTGTATCATCTGTAGATGCCTGTGGCTCATATCTCTGATATGTCTTATCCACCGTATCATAACGATACAGTGCCTTCTCTCCATCTGAATTCAACGCATAGATCATATAATAATCTGCATTGTCTGTATCTTGCCATGCGGTGAACTCTTTTCCATTCATGGTCAGAGTCGTCTCCTGATACTGACTCGGAAGCTTTGTCGATCCATCATCCCGTAAAAGAACCAGATATCGATCCTGTGCAATCTCCACTTCCTCAAATGGAATAAAGGTTCCGCTGTCACTGATATATAAGAAGAAGTCTGCCTCGCCGCCATCCATCGGTGCCAGATACATTGCAGATTCGCCGCTGGCTGCCTGTGTCACAACCTGACAAGTTGTTCCCTCAAAGGTCATCTCGCTTCTCTCGAATCCACCTGGGATTACAGCATCCGAAAAATCATTGGAAACTACATACTGTACGCCATCTACTTCCACCTGTGGACCATCTCCACTGACTGTACTTGTATCCTCATCTTCCGTAATCAGAGAGGGATCTCCAGGACCAATCGTTACTGCAGAACTACCATTGGTAATCTGCAGAGAAGAACCAGAAGAATCCTTTCCCGATGCCTGTGACACCTCAACCTTCGCAGTGCCTTCTTCCAGAGCCTGGAACTTAAGGATAAAATCCATGCTCGTTCCATTTCCACTGCCTGACAACGTAATTGTTCCATCTCCTCCAGACGCATTATCACCACTGATAAACTTCAACATACTACTGTCATAAGTCAATGTTGCATCCAAAGACTGTATATTAACTGATGACGTTAACTTTGCAGTTACCTCAACTTCCGCGCCTACGGTCGTAGACGGGTCTGTAAAACGCAATTCTGCAGATGCCGCATTCACAACCGTGGATATGCATGGACATAACATACACACCAACAATAATGAAGCAAGTGCTTTTCTTATTCTTCTCATGTAATCTACCTCGTTTTCTCTATACTCCACTTTTCTTCTTACATACCGAATTCGTCAGTTCCACCACCGGCTTCTCCTCCACCAGTTTCTCCAGTTCCACCGCTGGTCTCTCCTCCGCCGATCTCCCCGGTTCCGCTACTTCCACCGGTTCCTGTATTGCCTCCGGTTCCGCTACTTCCACCGGTTCCTGTATTGCCTCCGGCATTGCCATTCCCATTATTGGTTCCGCCGCCGGTCGTTCCGGAAGAATTTCCTGTTCCACTGCCAGAATAGGTCTCCTCAGGCTGTTCCATAATTCCTTGTGTTGCTTCATTGGTATCTGCCTGCCTGTCACCGGCTTTCGCTACAATCTTACTGCTGATGGAATTCACCGTCGACGATGCCGTATACGTATCACTCTCTCCATACAAGAACTTATGAAGCTGTTCCACATTGCTGCTCAAAGTAACCGGAATTACGACGCTTCCCACATTAGCTAATGTATCCGTTGATTTGTCAAATGGAAATCCTGTCGTCTCTCCCAATTGATAATCAAATGCATCCTTGGCATACTCTAGAATCTCTGTCAAAGTAAAGTTCGTAGATACTTCTGGGAATACCTCGTCAATAATCTTGTTAATCTGTGCAAGACTTGCTCCCTGCAGCTTCTCTATAATCTTCGTCAGGACATCTCTCTGTCGTTCCGCACGCTTGAAATCATCTCCAGCCGTATATCGGATTCTGGCATACGCGGTCGCCTGAACTCCATTCAATGTCTGAAGACCTGGTTCTGTAACTCCAGGAGATAACTTTCCTGTCACCTTCATGATCTCAGTCGCATATCCACAGATGTAAGAGATCTCTTCTTCCTGAACATCAATCTCAATACCGCCAACTGCATCAATCACATCAATCAACGCATTAAAATTCACCGTCACATAATGTTCAATATCTAGATCCAGATTCTTATTCAACATTGCCAGCGCATCTTCCGGTCCACCAAAAGAATACGCTGAATTTGCCTTATTCAAGGTACCATCTTTTTGTTCCATCAGGGTATCACGATACACAGAGACAATCTTCACTTCCATAGTCTCCCGATTCAGACTGGCAATCATGATTGTATCGCTTCGAGTATCCCCTTCCAGCTCATTATCACGGGAATCCACACCAAAAAGTGCCACATTCAGATAACCCGTACCTCGTTCCTTCGCTTCTTCTGATATACTTAACGCTTCCGTATCCAGCTCTGTCGTCTCAATCTTCGACAATTTACTTGCCAGAATCACAGCTCCGGCCGCTGCGACCAACGCTACGGTCCCACCAAGAATGGCTCCAATCTTCTTACCTAATGACCAGGCTGCAAATCCACGTTTCTTCGATCTGCGACCACGTCTATAGTGCTTTCTTCCTTTTGCCATTATCCAAAATCCTTTCTTCTATTCCTGCTTATGGTAACACTCTTCACTATATTACTCCATTTTTATCAAAACTTCAATGAAAAATCGCGGTTTTCTAAGGATTTTCCCAATATGTCGTACTCATAGAACAGAGCCTTACAAGCCACAGCGGCAATTTCTTATACTTTTGTCCTAATTTGTAACCCAGATACTTGCATCCGCTCTTATAGATCAGACTCGGAATCAGATAAGGCTTTTTACTCCTTATCAGATGATGCGTAGTCTGCTTTACCAGGCGAATTCCCTCACTTTCCGACCGAATTCCCGCAAATACTTCCGGGTGATCCACCTGCGACACTGCCAGATCAAAGTTACGATGGAACTGCTGGATTCCTGAATAATTGTGCGAATGAATCACCTGAGCATCTGCCGCATATGCCACAGAATATCCATGCTGCACCATCTGTGCTGCCATGATCATATCTTCATTAAAGATCGTCTTCTTCGTGAATCCTCCTAATTCCAAGTACACTTTTCTTCGATAAGCTGCACATACATCCGAACAGAAGAAAGTCTTGATCCCTAATTCCGGGAGATCTTCCTTCCCTTTGATTCTGCTTTCCGCCGGATAGTTGAATGTACGTGTATAACGCTCAATAAAATCACAATCCTTGGCCGGAAGTTGTCTGGCATAAGATACACTCACCTTCTCATGCTCTTCCAGTGGCCGTACCAATGCCTCAATCAATCTTGTGTTTGCAGGCACTGCATCCTGTGTCATGAATACCACCACATCCGCATCCGACATGGATAATCCCAAGTCACGCGTTGCACCATGGTCGAACTCTTCCGGCAGGATACGATGCACCGTCACCCCTGGCATCTGCTCCACTTCTTCTGGAAAATGGTCTGATTTTGTATCAATAACATAGATATGGTGCACCGGATAGCTCTGCTTTCCTAACCTTCTTAAGAGTTCTTCAAACTTTTCATCCGGGCGATATGTTGGAATAACCACATCCACCTTTCTCTGATTGCTCATCTTACTACTCATTCCTTTTCTTACTCTCATCGTATCCGACAAACCAATACATCACCCCTGTCAATACCAGCCAGAACCATGTCGTCGGATTACTGAACCACGTCGTAAAGAAAGCCAGCCCAAGATAGATTGCCAGCTGCCCATAGAACAGATACGCAACCGGATTCTTACTGTTCTTCACAACACGAGTCAACACTTTTGCAGCTATCCCGATCATCAGTGCTACACAGAATACTCCGACAATCCCAAAGTCATAATATGCATCATAGAACATCGTCAATGTAGTCAATTCTGGTTTCGTCAGATAGATCACAGAAGATGTCAACTGCGGAAATACAAATTTCAAACCTGTCAAAGCAAATATCGGGAACAACATTCTGATTCCCCAGGTATGTTCCGTCAGCTGCACTACCATACAGTTAAAATTCTCAAAATTATTCGCCACATACATATAGGGCTGCGTGACGAAGATTGGCATCTTCTCATACTTCATCTCGAATATGCTGTTCAGATAAGTCACGTCATGATGTCGGAATACCGTCAGGATGACATAGATTGGAATTACTGCCACAATCAGTATTGCCATCGTCCGCAGACGAATCTTCTTATTGACAATAATATATGTAACCACTGCGAATCCAACTGCAAATAATAGCTGAAATCTAGAAACACACAAAAACGGAATGGCTATCGCGATTATATTCGTCACCACCAGAATCAGCTTATTTTTCATTGATATTTCATTACTAACCTTCACATACAATATAGTAATCGCCGGAATCAGTATGCAACTGATCGTGAAATAATGTACCCCCGACACATGAAAATAAGAATAGGCATGTGGTTCACTCGAAAACAATGGAATAAATCCTACTTTCAGCGCTTCAAATGCAAAGCATACTACCGACGCAACCGCCAATCCAACAATACATTGGAACAATCTTTTCGCCTGCTTCTCATTCTTCTCCAGCTCTTTTTCTTCAATCTTACCATATCTTTGTCCCCACTCATACCCAATGCCGAAGCCAACATAGATTAGGAAAAAGCATAGCCAGGTAATATAACTCCAATCCGTCTGTAGCTTACTCAGCTGAAGACAGGCAATCCCCTGACCGCCGACCCAGGACAATGTAAATAATGCCCGCAATTCTACCAGACTACCAGTCTCACGTACCCAATGCGCATACAGAAATAGGGCTTCTCCTATAAGAATTGTTCCTGACAGATAATAAAACCCAGCAAGAGATGCGATATAACTGGCAAAAAAAGTCAGCATATAAGTTCCATATTCCAATATAATATTATTCCGACTGCGTTCCCTCATCGTGTATATCTCCTTCAAATGCAGACTCTATGGCACTGGTATCCTCTGTCACTCCAGACAGATAGATAATATCATCATGAATCTGCTGTACTTTTTCCGATGGCTGATAAGACGTCTCACCAAATAAATTCTCATGCAATTGTGTCACATTACCTACAAAATCAATAGGTATGACATAAGACCCTTCATGATTTCGTACAGAATCATCTGTCGTTACCGCGTATGGGAAGCCAGAAGTATCTACGATATTATAATCCATAATATGCGCTGCAAATCCTAGCATATCCTTAATCGTCAGATTCGTAGAGATCTGCGGAAATACCTTATTAACAATCTCATTCAATGTGAGAACATTCGCTTTTTTTGCCTTTTCTGCCACTTTCTGCAATACCACTCTCTGTCTCTCTGTTCTCTTGAAATCATTTCCTTCCGTATAACGGATTCTGGCATATCCTACTGCATGAACACCGTCCAACAACTGGGTTCCTGCTTCTTCTTTAATCGGGACCATCTCCTGCCCTACCACTTGCGCTGTCTCAAAAGCATATCCATTGCTGTAAAATGCTTCTTCTGCAGTCATATCCATCTCAATTCCACCCAATGCATCAATCACATCCACCAACGCACTGAAGTTCACACTCACATAATTCTGAATATCCAGATCGAAATTCCGATTCAACAGGCTGATTGCATCTTCCGGGCCTCCCGTATTATAAGCTGAATTCGCCTTTTCATAAGTTCCATCCGCCTGTTGAAGAAGTGTATCTCGGTACACAGACACAATTCTGACATCATGTGTCTCATTATTGATACTTGCAATCATGATACAATCACTTTGTACACCGCCTTCTAATTCGCCGTTTCTGGAATCCAGACCGAACAATGCAATATTGGTATACGGTCCTGTATCTCGATATGCTTCTAAGTTATCCAGATTCAGAACATTCATATCCAGTTTATCAAGCTTAAAGATGCCATATGCCACTACACATAATGCTGCCAATATCACTACTTCAACGAATAAGACGGCGATTCTTTTTCTTCTCTTTCTGCGTCTGCGCTTCTTGCGTTCTTCACGCTCAGCCTTCTTACTCATACGCTTCTTTTTACTCATACTGTATCTCCCTCGTATAGACTAATAAGCGTTCTTATTAACAAACCCCTTAAAAAATGTTAAAAATATAATCTTAAAGTCAAATCCCAAAGTCCAGTTCTCAATATAATAGAGATCATATTCAATCCGCTTACGGATGGAAGTATCTCCACGATACCCATTGACCTGTGCCCATCCTGTAAGGCCAGGACGTACCTGATGCTTTACTCGATATCTTGGAATCTCCTCACTGAACTTCTCAACAAACTGCGGTCGCTCCGGTCTCGGTCCTACCAGACTCATATCGCCTTTCAGGATGTTAAAGAGCTGTGGTAGTTCATCAATACTCGTCTTACGGATGAACTTTCCAATCGGAGTCACACGCGGATCATTCTTGGTCGTCCATCCAGCCTTCTCCTCCTTAGCTTCCTGAACTACCATAGAACGGAATTTATACATATAGAACGGCTTATTCTGAAGCCCGATTCTCTCCTGCTTGAATATCAACGGTCCCGGAGCAGTCACTTTAATAATAAACGCTACCACCGCCATAATTGGTGAAAACAATACAATTGCAACCAACGAACCAAATATATCCACACAACGCTTCATAACTGCATTGAGCATATTATTCAATGGTACGTGACGGATGTTAATAACTGGAAGTCCCAACAGATCCTCTGTATAAGGCTTGGTAGGGATAATATTATTATAGTCAGGAATGAACTTCGTATGCACACCTGACTTCTCACACATACCTACAATATGCTCTAACTTATGATATTCTGCCAGCCCAAGGGTGATTGCAATCTCGTCCAACTTATTCTCCGGGAGAATGATCGTCAGATTCTCTGTCCGTCCAAGGACCTTAATCCCTCGATATTCTGTTCCTCTCGGAACATTATCTGCAAGAATTCCTCTGACAATATATCCCCATTCTGGATGACTCTTAATTCGATCAATATATTGCTCTGCTGCCCGGCTGTAACCAATCAACAAGACATGCTTCTGATTATACCCTTGTGTTCTCATATTTCGCAAAACTTCTCGAATAATATTTCTCATGAGAACTTCACAGAACACATTCACACAGAAAAAGATAAAGATCATGGTTCTGGAGAAATCCGGCTGCTTTGTCAGATATAAGAGCAGGATGAATGCCATCAGTCCAATGGAATTCGCCTGCATAATATGCCATGCTTCCAGACGTCTGCCCTGTACCCGCTTCGGCGTATACAATTGGAAGGCATAGTACAGAATCAGATACCCCGGAACAATGAAGAAGAGTACCTTCATATATTCCTGCAGCGATAAGAACCATGGATCCAGCTCGAAGATGCCGCTCTTGAATCTAAGGTACCATGCCGCCACATAAGAAAATACAATCACTAAAGCATCCATTACTACGTGCAATCTATTCAATAACTTTTGATTATCCTTAATCACTTTTTTCACCCATTTTTCTAAAATATTCCAGTCTTTCAGACACACAGTTCTGACCATTACACTTTATAATACAATAATTTGCCAAAATCGACAACCCATTGGCATGCACTTTTTCTTAACATTCTATTAATACTTTTGAAATATTTTCATTTATATCTCGCAAATTTCAGTAGCATATACTTCTCAACTTTGATATAATATGCCCATAATGACATAAAATGGAGTTTGATAAGATGAAAGTAACGATCATAATCCCTAACTATAACGGGAAACACTTTATGGAACCATGTCTTGCATCATTAAAAGAACAGACTTGCCAAGATTATAAAGTTCTTGTTGTAGATAACGCTTCCACTGATGGAAGCCTTGAATATATGAAGGAACATTACCCTAAAATCGAGGTCATCGCCCTAGATAAGAATTACGGATTCAGCAAGGCTGTGAATGTGGGAATCCAACATTCCACCACACCTTATGTCATTCTGTTGAATAACGACACCACCGTAGACCCACATTATGTGGAAGAGATGATCAAGGCAATCGAACGCTCACCCAGAATCTTCTCTGTCAGCAGCAAGATGATTCAGATGTATCACCCAGAACTTATTGACAGTGCCGGCGACCTCTATACACTTCTCGGCTGGGGTGTATGCCGTGGCACCGGACGCCCAGTGAGCAACTATACAGAAGCCGATGAGATCTTCACCGCCTGTGCAGGTGCTGCTATTTACCGACGCTCGGCTTTTGGCAAGATCGGTTATTTCGATGAGAATCACTTTGCTTATCTGGAAGACATTGACGTAGGATACCGTGCCAAGATCTATGGCTACAAGAACACCTATTGCCCTACTGCACTCGTCTATCATGTAGGCAGTGGCACCAGCGGTTCCAAATATAACTCCTTCAAAGTCAAATTATCCGCAAGGAACAACATCTATCTGAATTATAAGAACATGCCGATCCTGCAGCTGATTCTGAACTTTCTTCCGCTTCTTACAGGATATGTTGTCAAATATGCTTTCTTTATCAAAAAAGGGTTTGGAAAGGATTACAAAGAAGGGATCATAGAAGGTCTTCAGACAATGAAAGCGCAGAAGAAAGTAAAGTTTCAACTACGCCATCTTGCAAATTATATAAAAATTGAACTCGAGCTTATCATCCATACTTTTTCTTATGTGAAAGACTGGATTACCCGAAAGATTCTAAAGCGTTAATTTTTCACAATATCAGGCTGCCATCATGGCAGCCTGTTCTGTCTCTAAAAATGGAAAGTATCCTTCAATCCAACCCAGAGCTGATCTTTGTCACTTAAGTTCAATGCCGTTCCATCTTCCAACTGATATCCGTCAGCAGACGCTGTCCCATGGTACGCGCCAGTCAACTGTGGCCACTTGATTCCAATCTCCGGATCATTCCATGCCAGACCACCTTCATCCCCTGGATGATAGAAGTCTGTACATTTATAACAGAATTCTGCAATGTCACTCAACACTAAAAACCCATGTGCAAATCCTTCTGGAATATAGAATTGCTTCTTATTCTCTTCTGTCAATTCTACCCCAAACCATTTCCCGTAAGTCTCACTATCGCTTCGGAGGTCAACTGCCACATCAAACACAGAACCTTTCACAACTCGCACCAATTTCCCCTGTGGAAATTCCTTCTGAAAATGTAATCCCCGAAGGACACCTTTTGTGGAGCAGGACTGATTGTCCTGTACAAAATTCATAGTAAGTCCTGCCTCTTCCATATCCCTCTGATTGTAGGTCTCCATAAAATACCCTCTGGCATCTCCATGAACAGTCGGCTCAATCACGCACAGTCCCGGAATGCCACCGGCATTTTTCTCAACTTTAATCTGTCCCATCTTTGTCATCTCCTATATTATAACACGAATTAAAATTCAATCTCTTTCAGATATCTGCCCAATGCATCCTGCCATGTCGGCAATGGTTCAAACCCATTCTCTTTCAGCTTACTCTTGTCAAGTCTGCTGTTGAATGGACGCGCAGCCTTAGAGATTCCATATTCTTCGGTCGTTACCGGAGATACAGTCAATCTGTCTTCTGCGTACTCTTCATGTCCCATCTCCACTGCCTGGCGGAAGATCTCTTTTGTGAAGTCATACCAGCTGATATAACCACCTTCATTCGTTGCATGATAATAGCCATACTTCTCTGTCTCAATCATATCCACTAATAATCTTGCAAGATCGAACGTATAAGTCGGTGTCCCAATCTGATCATTCACCACCGTTAATTTATCATGGGTCTTTCCTACATTCAGCATCGTCTTGATAAAGTTTTTACCATTCTTACCAAATACCCATGCAATTCGCACGATGAAATATTTCTCTAAAGTCTCAGATACTGCCAATTCTCCTTCCAACTTGGTCTGTCCATAGACATTCAATGGCTTGTAATCCTTACAATCCGGCTGCCAAGGCTCCAGTCCCTGACCGTCAAACACATAGTCTGTACTGATATATACCATCTTACAGTCTAACTTCTTGCAGACATTGGCAATATTAGCTGTACCTCCTGCATTAATGGCACGGACTTTTTCAACCTTATCATCGTCTTCTGCCATATCCACTGCAGTCCATGCTGCACAATGAACGACTACATCTGGATGAACCTCCGCAATCTTCTCTTCCACAGAAGCCGCATCTGTAATATCCATCGAAATATACGGCATTGTAGTAACTGCAGAACCATCTGCCACGCCACTATATTCCGGAGCAATATCACTTCCAATTCCTTCATATCCACGCCTTGCCAGTTCATTCATGACATCATGCCCAAGCTGACCACCCACGCCTGTTACTAATACTTTCATACGATTACCTCCTGCTGCCACAATTAACGATTTGCATACATCTTCTCATAATAATTCTGATATTCACCAGAGATAATAGTCTCCCACCATTCTTTATGATCCAGATACCACTGAATCGTCTTCTTGATACCATCTGCAAACTTTGTCTCCGGAAGCCATCCCAATTCATTGTGAATCTTGGTTGGGTCGATTGCATAACGCATATCATGACCTTTACGGTCTGTTACATAAGTAATCAGACTTTCTGGTTTCCCTAATTCTTTACAGATAATCTTAACAATATCAATGTTCTTCATCTCGTTATGTCCACCGATATTGTATACTTCACCAACACGTCCTTTGTGGATAATCAAATCAATCGCCTTACAATGATCCTCTACATACAGCCAGTCACGAACATTCTCTCCCTTGCCATATACCGGAAGCGGCTTGTCATTCAACGCATTGGCAATCATCAATGGAATCAATTTCTCTGGGAAATGATATGGACCATAGTTATTTGAACATCTGCTGATAGTCACAGGAAGGCCATAGGTTCTGTGATATGCCAGCACTAACAGGTCAGCTGCTGCCTTTGAAGAGCTATATGGGCTACTTGTATGAATTGGTGTTTCCTCTGTAAAAAACAGATCTGGTCTGTCCAGAGGAAGATCTCCGTACACCTCATCCGTAGATACCTGATGATAACGGGTAATTCCGTACTTTCTACAAGCATCCATCAATACTGCTGTTCCTTTAATGTTCGTATCCAAGAATACTTCCGGATTCTCAATAGAACGGTCCACATGACTCTCTGCAGCAAAGTTCACCACGATATCCGGGTGCTCTTCTTCGAATAATCTGTACACTGCTTCACGATCTGTAATACTTTCTTTTACAAATCTAAAATTCGGGTTATCCATGACAGGTGCCAGTGTGGATAAATTTCCTGCATAAGTCAGACAATCCAGACATACAATACGATAGTCCGGGTACTTATCTAACATGTGAAATATAAAGTTACTTCCAATAAATCCAGCTCCGCCAGTTACAATAATTGTCATAATCATATTCT